>SCQV01000056.1 GCA_004299085.1 Chitinophagaceae bacterium
GATACTACCTGGCAGGCTATGCAGTTCCTGTCATGGTTATATAATGATAGTCCAGTTAAAGATAGTATTGTGACGAATGACCGGTGGGGAAGCAATGTACGTTTTCATCATGGTATGATCTATACGCCGGAATATCAGCCGGACAAAACCTTTCATGATCATTATTTTGAAGAAAGCCAGGGTATGGGATATTCGTATGGCTATAACCGTGCGGAAAATGCATGGGATTATAGTTCAGCACGTTCTTTGATTCTTGAACTGGTAGATATTGTGAGCAGGGGAGGGAACTTTCTTTTGGATATAGGCCCGACTGCTGACGGAACTATACCACCCATTATGCAGGAGAGATTGCTGCAGATTGGTAAATGGTTAAAAGTAAACGGAGACGCCATTTATGGAACACGACCGTGGAAAGTGAATTGTCAGTGGTCAGAGGGTAAGCATCTGGAAGAAGCAAAAGGTAAAGATTCTCTTTTATTAAAACAGACGCTTTATCCTGATCCAGATTATGCTGTAAAGCAAATGTTTTTCACTCATAAAAACAATACCTTGTTTTGCATCATGCCTAAATATCCGGATAATGGTAAAGTGAATATTAATCAAATCACCCTCAAAAAAGGATCCACTATCACTTTATTATGTACCGGTCAGAAATTATCTTGGAAAAACAAAGATGGTGATGTGGAGGTAATGATGCCGCCCTATTATCCTGACAAGATCAAAGTGGCGGATGCCTATGTTTTAAAAGTGACTGATGTAACTAATGCTATGTCAAATATAAAATGACACAAAAGATATCCCTCTCCACAGGGAGTCCTTTGGACAAAGCCACGGAGGAGACAAAGCAGAGCCCCTGCCTTTGCCGGCCGGCAGGTCTTTGTGGAAAATCTCCCAAATAATGGTTGACTTAGCACTAATCAATAATGTAACATGAAGAAAATACTGCTGTTGCTTTGCCTGTGTTCGACAGGAGCATCTGTTTTTGCCCAAAACGTTCAGGACCAATACCTGTCTGTCTCAGAGGCGACTCGTTTGTTTCCGAAAGAATTAGAACATCAGTCGTTTATCATTTTCCCCGAAGTAAGAGAACAACCCATTAAATGGTTAGATTCTTTACGAATAAATTGGCTGCAGAAGGACTATTCCCAAAAACCATATTCATTGCAAGCCCGACCCGGTGAATATTTTGTTTTTCAAACCGGTATCTGGGCAATGAAGGATACGCTAAAAAATGTATTAGTGAGTTCTTCTGGATTTAAAAATAATAATGGAAGCGTTATTCCTTCTGACAGTGTAACTTGTTTTAATGAAGGAGGTATTAATTATCTCAGCCATCCGTTTATTAAACCAATCACTGTGCCGGCACACGATGTACAGGCCTTGTGGATGGGAATTAATGTACCGGCTGATGCAAAAGGGGCTTATGACGGGGTAATAACTGTTTCTGCAAACGGAATGCTGAAGAGGATAGAATTGAGGATAGATGTGAAAGGCAACGCATTAGCTGATCATGGATTTGATGAAGGGAGAAGATTATCACGACTGGCATGGCTAAATTCAACAGTAGGAATAAATGATGAAGTGACTAAAGGATATATTCCTGTTTCGAGAAATGGCCATATCCTAAAAATATTAGGCCGTTCATTAGAAGTGGGAGAAAATGGATTACCGGAAAAAATAACCACGTATTTTACCCGCTCCAATCAATCCATATCACAGCAGGGAGAACCTATTCTGAATGAACCCTTTCATTTTATTATTGAAAAAGAAAATGGAGAAATCATTCATTTAAAACCCGGCAGGCTGCAGTTTACCGGACAAACTCCTTCTGCTGTTTCATGGAAAGCAATGAATACTTCTAATGATTGTGATTTGATTTGCAATGGAAAATTAGAGTTTGATGGATTTGCTGATTTTCAAATTACGGTAAAAACTAAAAAGCCTTTAAGTATCAAAGATATCCGTTTGGAAGTAGCCATGAATAAAGATAAGGCTATTTATATGATGGGGCTGAATAAGGCGGGAGGTTTTCGGCCTGCTTCATGGGAATGGAAATGGGATACCACAAAAAATCAGGATGCTTTATGGCTTGGAGCCGTGAATGGGGGCTTACAAATGAAATGGATGGCAGATAACTATGTCCTGCCTCTGGTGAACGTATATTATAATTTTGGAAAATTGCATCTTCCGCCTTCCTGGGGAAATGACGGAAAAGGTGGAGTCAATATTTTTGAAAAAGGGAATGAGGTGATGGTTAATGCATATTCGGGTAGCCGGATAATGAAAAAAGGAGAGGAACAACATTATAATTTTGAGTTGCTCATTACTCCTTTTAAAACAATCAGCAAGAAAGCAATGTTTGATAATCGCTTTTATCAATCTGGTAAAAATGAAACAAATGATTTCATTCATGAAGCGGATTCCTTAGGGGCAAATATTATTACGGTTCATCAGGGAAACGATCTCTATCCTTTTATCAATTATCCTTATTCAGACGTAAACATTAAAGCATTAAAAAGATTTATTGAGGAGGTGCATGCAGATCATAAGCGGGCTAAAGTGTATTATACCACGCGTGAATTAACTATCAACCTCCCCGAATTTTGGCCTTTCGTAAGCTTGAAAGGAGAAATTATTTATCCGGGTCCGGGAGCAAGCGCCAGAACAGTCACAGACCCGCATGGACCTGACCCGTGGCTGCTGACCAATTTGAGAGAAAGGAAATACATTCCGGCATGGGTATCGCATTTTACTCAGGGTAAATACAAAGGCATGCAGGATTTATCTGTCATTACCACACCTGAAAGCCGCATGTATAATTTTTATGTAGCCGGATTAGATTGGATGGTACATCATTTAAAAATTGATGGTATCTATATTGATGATTGTTCTCTGGACAGGACAACCATCCGCAGGGTAAGAAAAATATTAGATGATAACCGCACCGATGCGAATATAGACATGCATAGCTGGAATCATTTCAATCAGTATGGAGGATGGGCGAGTTGCATGAATTTATATATGAGCCTGTTGCCTTATATTGATAATTTGTGGATTGGTGAAGGAAGAAATTATAATACCCCGCCTGATTACTGGTTAGTAGAGATTTCTGGAATCCCATTCGGATTACCAAGCGAGATGCTGCAGGGTGGGGGTAATCCCTGGCGTGGCATGGTCTATGGCATGACGAACCGTGCCGGATGGACAGGCACTCCACCTGATAATATCTGGAAATTCTGGGACAAGTATGATATAAAAGATAAAACGATGATTGGTTATTGGGATCCGAATAATCCGGTAAGTGTAAATGATGATTCTGTTAAGGTGACCGTTTATAAAGGCAAAAATTCCACCCTATTGACAGTCGGTAATTTTGGAAGCACCAATCAAACATGCTCACTTCATATTGATTATGAAAAGCTGGGTTATGACTCGTTAAAATGTATTATCGTTATCCCTGCAATAGAACGTTATCAGGATAGCCAGAGGTTGCAGACATTAGAGGACCTGAATATTCCGGCAAAAAAAGGATATTTGATGGTGGTGAAAGAAAAAAAGAAGTGAAGTGGCTTAAGAAGGCCTTTCTCATAAAAACCTTGGCTAAGATGGGTGAAAATAGGCATGGTACTCTTGTTAATATTAATTAGGATTATCCATTTAAAGCGCGTTAATATAAGATTAAGTTTCAAACCCATTGGCCTGCCTGCGAAGGCAGGGTTTGTATGTTTATAGAAATAATGGCCGATACAACGGCTGGTACGACCCCACAGGGGTCGTATATGAACTTTATATTTATTTCTATAAATATTTGATACCTCTGGCATCAATCTACGATCATTAAATGCCTAATTCTAATATTAATTTTCCCTGATTTCGCAAGTCCCAAAATAAAGGAGTCTCTTGCCCGTGCTATGTGCAGCTTTGAGACTCTTTCCTAAAGGATACTTGCAAAAACTGGGGATGTATGGCAAATCTTATTTTGAAGCGCTGGCGAAACACGAGAATTCCACCCCTATTGAGAGGAGTTTTATGCCATCAATACAATCATGAGGCATAGGGAGCAGGGATTTAATCTTGGTAGAATAA
>SCQV01000549.1 GCA_004299085.1 Chitinophagaceae bacterium
CGGAGCATTATTTTCCGTAGCGTAATTGAGCAAATTTTAGTCATTTTTCGTCAGTCTTGAATTTTCTTTGCTTCTTTCTTTGTTTTAAGACAAAGAAAGAAGACTTTAAAATTTGGGTAACGCGCTTTAAATACCTAATTCAATTATTTAATAATCATCACCTGAATTTTGTACAGACGATATAAAAAATGTTGTCCTCATGGTGATATTAAAAAAATGAATAAAAAATGTTAGAAAATAAAGATTTTGATTTAATTATTATAGGAGGTGGTTCTGCAGCTTTCGCCGCTGTTATCCGGGCAAATGAATTGGGATTAACCACATTGATGGTCAATGCAGGCTTACCCATCGGAGGTACTTGTGTAAATGTGGGTTGCTTGCCCTCCAAAACACTGATACGCGCTGCTGAGACAGCCTATCATGCTTCCCATTCTAACTTTCTCGGCATACGGACAAAAGGGGCCGATATTGATTTTGCTCAGGTGATAAAAGATAAAAAACAACTGGTGAAAACTCTGCAGAAAAAAAAATACTTGGATGTGGTAAGCGATTTTACCAATCTTCAGATGATCAACGGCTGGGCAAGGTTTGTAGATAGCAACACAATATTAGTAAATGGTAAGGATACTTACACTGCCATAAAACTTATCATTGCCACAGGAGCTACTACCAATATTCCCAATATTGAAGGGCTGAAAGATATTGGGTATCTCACCAATGTATCGCTGTTTGATTTAGAAGAACAACCTGAAAGCATTACCATTATGGGCGCCGGCTATATTGGTTGTGAGATAGCAATGGCATACAACCGATTGGGTACCAAAGTACGCATCATTGAGTTTACTGATCGCGTCTTGCGTAGCCAGACACCGGATATCAGTGAAGAATTGGGAAAATACATGCAAAACGAAGGAATAGAAATTTTACCCAACTTCCGGGCAGTTAAATTTGAAAAGTTGGGAAACGATACCATTATTCATTGTAAATGTCCTGATAATTCATTTCATAAAATTGTAGAGCAGGGTAAAGTGCTGGTGGCCACCGGTATAAGGCCCAATACACAAAAGCTTGGGTTGAAAAGCATAGGACTGCAGCTTAGCCAGAGTGGGCATATCAGAGTCAATGAATTGATGGAAACCAGTTTGCCAAATATTTATGCCGCAGGGGATGTGGTCAATACACCGGCTTATGTATATACTGCATCGTATGAAGGAAAGATTGCCGTTGAAAATGCTTTTACAGGGTCAGAACAAAAAGCAGATTATTCTTCCTTGTCCTGGGTGGTTTTCACTGATCCACAGGTATCAGGAGTTGGGTTGGATGAATCACAGGCTGCTGCACAAAACATTCCGTTTCAAGTTTCAAAGCTCGAATTGAAAGATGTTCCAAGAGCCATTGCAGCCAATGATACAAGAGGATTTATAAAGCTGATACGCAATCCGGAAACAGATAAATTAATTGGGGCAAGAGTGATAGCTCCTGAAGGTGGCGAATTGATACATCAATTGAGTATGGTCGTTAAACACGGAATAACAGTGAAGGAGATTGCGCAAAGTTTTTACCCTTACCTCACTTTGGGGGAAGGGATAAAATTAGCTGCTATCGCTTTTGGAAAAGATGTGTCGAAGTTGAGTTGTTGTGCAAGCTGATATTGAAAAAGCTCCTAAATTATAATTGATACTGAAAGCCGGCGCCTTACAACGGCCAACATTTCCCGCACAGGATCAATGCCAAACAAATGCTTGGCAGTATGTACTCTCAATAATTGCAGAAGTAAAACACCGGTATCGCAACCTGCATCCAGTGCCTGATACCTGTGCTTCAACCTGAGCTGCTTTATCGTTTCATGTGCGGTACCTTGTCTGTAAAATGACCCTCTTGCATCATACGCTCTTGCAAGCCTAAAGTATTCTGATAACGGGAGATTACCTTTTCATTTTTTCAATAATAATTCAGTTCCAAAGATATAAAGACCTATTGCTGAATTTTTTTAGAAAACATTTGGAGACCACCCTTCACTGCACATAGCTTTGCATTATCCCTTTCGAAAAGGCACCACATCATTTTTAAAATCTAAAGTCAATAAGGCATGAAACGTCAAGTTGAAATCTTCACTGCCGGATGCCCGGTTTGTGAACAAACTGTAAAGATGGTGCAGGAACTGGCCTGCAAAGATTGCGAAATCACTATTGATGACCTGGTAAAACAGTGTGAGGATAAAACCTGTATAGCAAAAGTAAAGGTATATGACATTCAGCGTATTCCTGCGGTGGCTGTAAACAGTGAGTTGCTCAGTGGCTATAAGACGAGTGCCATTTCCAGAGAGGCATTAATCGAAGCCGGTGTAGGACAAGGATAACGTTTGCTAATGAGGTACGGCTTATTTCAATTTTCCCCTGCTGCCATACCGGCAGGGGAATTATTTTAAAAAATCAAACGGTTATGAAACCATTACAATGAAGTTTTGGCAAGCATATTACGTCAAAAACTACGAATAATATAAAAATGCTTTCCTGCCTGATATCAGGATTCTTTCACTTTATTCTGGCAATGGCTTTACATGGATATAGACTCATTTATGCACTGGCTGCCCCTACGATGTGGAGAGAGTCAAGCCGGCTTTGATGTGATCTTTATGAGTAGGGGATTATGCGGGGTAACGTACTTTTGTCGAACATTTGCGCTAAATTTGATTTGTGCTTCGATGGAGCGTTAGTGCTAAAGCGTCGGCAAGATTGTAAAGCTACCACCCGCCGGCGACGGCCCTAACATAGATAAACACTAATGATTTAAAAAAGAGAATGATTACGAATAACAAACATTATAACGAGCCTTCGGTTTTTAGCCCCGAAAACCTGCTAAGAGAAGCAAGGCGACAAAAGAATATAGACAACTGCAAAGTACCTGAAGTGTGCGTACTCGATCCAGACGGCGATTTGGTAGCCTATTTAATACGGACCGGGAAGGCGGTAAGTAACAAATGCTGGGCGGGTTATCACACGCAACTTTATACCGTAAAACAAAAAGATACCGAATTTGCTGTCTTGGGATATGGTGTAGGTTCCTCATTTGCTGTGTTGATAGCAGAGCAATTATTTGTATCAGGGTGTAAAATCCTCATTAGCGTTACTTCCGCCGGTAGTATTAATGCTACAAAAAATAATTCGAAATTTATTTTAATTGACCGGGCTCTTCGAGATGAGGGTACAAGCTATCACTACCTTCCACCGAATGAAATCAGCCAGATCAATCCTGATTTATTGGATAGTTTAATGGCCTATTTCCATTCGACTGATTTTTCTGTTGAAACCGGCCACAGTTGGACTACAGATGCTCCTTACCGTGAAACTCAAAGCGCAATAAACGAAGCCAAAAAGCATAACGCCGTATGTGTAGAAATGGAAGCAGCAGCGCTTTATGCATTTGCAAAGGCTAAAAATAAAGACGTCATTTGTTTTGCTCATCTTACCAATACCATGGCACAGACGGAAGGAGATTTTGAAAAAGGAGAAGAAATGGGCAGCCTTGAAACACTGGAACTTATTCATCATACCATACGTGTTATAACCAAAAACAGCAGCTATCATTGGAATAAAATTTATACCTCTAAGCGACCCAATGAGGTAAGTTGGACACAGGAAGTCCCCCGGACTTCATTGAACTTTATTCATTCTTTCGGTATGTTGAAAACCGCCAGTATTATTGATGTCGGAGGGGGTGACAGTAAACTTGTGGACTATTTGCTTAAGGAGGGTTATGAAAATATCACGGTGTTGGATATTTCGGAAAAAGCAATTGAAAGAGCCAAACAACGTTTAGGCGAAAAGGCTCGAAAAGTAAATTGGGTGGTAAGCGATATTACGGAATTTCAACCGGCTAACACTTATGATATTTGGCACGACAGAGCCGCGTTTCACTTTCTGACGACTTCCGAACAAATTTCAAAATACCTTGATACGGCAGAAAATTACGTTACGGGCTATATGGTCATTGGTACCTTTTCGACGAATGGGCCTGCAAGATGCAGCGGTCTTGATGTCAGGCGATATGATGAACAAAGTTTGGAAAAGGAATTTGAAGATAGATTTGATAAACTGAAATGTGTAACAGAAGACCATACGACTCCATTTAATACCAAACAAAATTTCCTATTTTGCAGTTTCAAAAAGAAAAGCTAAAAAATGAAGGAAGAACTTGAAATAAAAGATAAAACAAAATCGAATGAAAGCATTAAAATAACCCCTTTTAAAAAGCATATTAGAAAAACCGAACCTCATACAGGGAAATCACTTTTAAAGAATTAGGAAAAGAGATAGGGTTGCCGTACATTTGTGTCACGGAGGCAAGTGGTCTGCGATATAAAAAAAATGCCCATACTTGACCGAAAAATATCCCGGAATATTTTTAAAGAAAACTTCTCTACTTTGCCGGATCCACGAAGAATAAATAAAGGCAACCTTGTTTATTCACTTGAAGAAATCCTTTTTCTGACCATTTCGGCAGTTATTGGCGGCTGCAACACAGGGACCGCCATCGCTGAATATGGAAACATAAAGCAAGACTGGTTCCGTAAGTTTTATCCCTATAAGAAGATGCCGTCGCATGATGCTATCGGTGATTTATTCAGTGTTTTAAACCCGGAAATGTTCGCTGAATGTTTTATAAACTGGGTACAAGAAATTACTATGAAGACGGATAGTGAAGTCGTGGCTATTGATGGCAAAACGGTGAGAGGAGCTGCCTCAAAAGGCAATAAATTTCCCCTTCACATTGTGTCTGCTTTTTGTACAAAAAACAGACTTTGTCTGGGGCAACAGGCCGTAGCAGAAAAGAGTAACGAGATAACCGCCATTCCAAAGCTATTAGATTTACTGACCCTGGACGGATGTATTGTATCCACAGATGCCATGCCCGCCTGAACGAGCCATTCGGGCAGGGGCTGTCAGAAAGAAATAGCCGGTAAAATAAGAAGTCAAAAACCGGATTATATTCTACAGGTGAAAGATAATCAGAAAGACTTGAAAGAACAGATGGAAGATATTTAATGATTATCCGCTATTGTACAAAGGAAACTTAGAGGGCATGATAAGGCAAGATTCAGATCACTTCTTGATGAAATGAAATCAAAGAAGCGTTGGCCCGAAAAATCAGCGGGCCGTGCGT
>SCQV01000550.1 GCA_004299085.1 Chitinophagaceae bacterium
ATGCTGATTGACGATTGCAGATTGTTGATCGTTGATTATTGATTATTGATTGTTGAACATTCAAGGTCGTTTAGATTAGGGAAAAATCTACATCTTTTTGATTTAAGAATGCTGATTGACAATTGCAGATTATTGAACATTGACTGTTGATTGTTGAACATTCAAGGTCGTTTAGATTGGGGAAAAACCTACATCTTTTTGATTTAAGAATGCTGATTGACGATTGCAGATTGTTGATTTTTAGGATATTTCCTAAATTAAAAATCGTTAATCTTAAATATTTTATCTAAACGGTATTGCTTCAACATTGAATATTCACTATGAACGATTAACGACATAAGATTTTGTAAGTACTTCATCATTTAATTAGTATAACTTTGGAAAACCTGATTCACATTACTTATGATAAAGCAGGAGCGGAAAACCTGAAACAAAGCTTCGCTTTGGATGATATTATTTCAGGAGAAATAGTAACGTTTGATGACGACCTGGCTTCTGGTACTTTAAAAGATTCAGCCACAGAAGAGACCTTGTCAAGGCAAGGCTGGTGGAATAAAATAAAGGCTCCTGAAGAATATGCATCCATTCACCGCGACCACGAATTACTGACGGATCTATGTCAAAGGATGCGTGAAGATGAGAATAGTGAAATCTGGATATGGGCGGCGCAAAACGCCAGAGATGTTTGTGGTTATTATGCGTTATTGCATCCGTTGAGTAGTTTTTTAGGCAGAGTGCATTTAATTTATTTGAATAACCTTCCGTTTATGAATGATAAAGGCGGCATATTCTATCCGTCTCAACTCTCGGAAATCCTGCCTAAAGAATTTTTAAAAGCAAGGAAATTGGCCAGGGAAATTACCGCTGCTGAAGTGGAAATTGATGGCGAAGAATGGAACAGATTAAAAGAGGAAAATGCTTCCATTCGTATTTTAGAAGGAGCCAAAAAAATCAGCAGCAAGCCGGATGATTATTTTGACAAAGAGCTGATAAACCGCTGCCGGTTAGATTACATGAAGGCCTGGCGTTTAGTGAACCAGATAATTCAAAAAAGTAAAGATCACATCAATGAAGATTTTTTATATTGGAGATTACAGGAATTAATAAATAACGGGACCTTCAATGCAAAAGAAGCCTTCAAAAATCTGAGAGATAGTGAGGTAAAGACAGCCGGAACAGAAGTATCAGAGGGAACAGAAACAAATACTACGTCTGATGGAAAAGAACAATGATAAAAATAATCCTATCAAAGTATCGTCTTTATCTTTGATCAATAAAGATGACAGAGGATCTACTTTCAGGGTTGAAAATGACCGTTCAGGTCATTATATTTTAGCATACAGAAAAGCCGGAAGCAGCAGCGGCAGGCATTACCACACGGGAAAATCAGCCAATAAAAATCCGGAGATACTATATTTATTAAGCGGAGAAGCCACTATCAAATGGAGATATCTGGAAGAAAAAGAAATTCATGAAGTAAAAGTTTCCTCTCCTGCAAAAGTGGAAATCCTCATCAATATCTGGCATGAATTAGTGCCCTTATCCGATTGCTCTTTTTGGGAAATGAATTCGTTGGAGGATGTGCAACAGGATTCGATACGCATAGAGTAAATTGAATGATTATCCGTTTAAGTACAGGAACATCTTTTGAATAATGAACATTGAACCTGCCTATGCCGGCAGGCAGGTATTGAAGTAGGGACAGTACTTCTAAAATCAGAAGTCGGTGTTGGATATTCGATATTGAGCCAAACGAGAGCTATCCATATAGGTTCCTGCATTATAGCGGATAGTCATTGTAAATTGTTTAACTGTTCAATTGTTTAATTGTTGAGTATTGAACATTGTGTCCACTCCGAAAAGTCAAAAAATGCCATGAAGGCTCAAACCTGCCTGACGGCAGTTAGGGCCACAAAGAAAACATTAAGTGTAATTAGCTGTTCTACAGGCATTTGTGAAACTTGGCGCCTTGGCGCCCGCCTGTCCGGTAGGCAGGTCTTTGTGGCAAAATTGATAAAACTTACTTTTCATAGTGGACTCAACTTTGAGTATTGAACATCGAATATTGAACATTGAATATTGAACATTGAATATTGAATATTATCTGGAATTTGGATTCTGTCACTTGGAATTTTAGAAAATTGAAACATTAAATTGATTATGTCAGATCTGGACAAAAATATAAATCAGGATGAACAATCGCAGAACCGTTCGGGCATTAAGGACCTGTATGATGGCTGGTTTCTGGATTATGCTTCTTATGTGATTTTAGATCGCGCAGTGCCGGCAGGCAATGACGGACTGAAACCGGTTCAGCGTCGCATTCTTCATGCCATGAAAGAAATGGATGACGGACGCTTTAATAAAGTGGCTAACATCATCGGGCAAACGATGCAATATCATCCGCACGGAGATGCATCCATCGGTGATGCATTAGTTAATCTTGGCCAAAAAGATTTGCTGATTGATACGCAGGGAAACTGGGGTGATGTCCGGACAGGTGATGATGCGGCTGCTTCCAGGTATATTGAAGCAAGACTGTCAAAGTTCGCATTGGAAGTGGCTTTCAATACCAAGACGACTACCTGGCAGTTGAGCTATGACGGCAGAAAAAATGAGCCGGTCATACTGCCTATGAAATTCCCTTTATTGTTGGCTCAGGGAGCTGATGGGATTGCAGTCGGGCTTTCTACCAAAATTCTTCCTCATAATTTCTGCGAGTTGATAGAAGCATCCATCAAATATTTACGAAACAAAAAATTTGAATTATATCCTGATTTTACCACAGGCGGTATGATAGACGCCGCCAATTATAATGATGGAAAAAGAGGAGGAAAAGTCAAGATAAGGGCGCATATCGAAATAAAAGATAAAAAGACCCTGCTTGTTAAAGATGTCCCTTACGGTATTACCACTGTGCAATTAATGGAGTCTATTGTCAAAGCCAATGACAGTGGAAAAATAAAAGTAAAAAAAGTAGTGGATAATACGGCCAAAGAAGTGGAGATAGAGATTCAGCTTCCGGCAGGCGTTTCTCCAGATGTCACTTTGGATGCATTATATGCTTTTACGGACTG
>SCQV01000551.1 GCA_004299085.1 Chitinophagaceae bacterium
AATGTGCTTACGAGCGGTATAAATACAAGCATTCGCGCCATGAGTGTTCTCAATGATTCCATTGTTTGGATCAGCGGCAGCAATGGCTTTGTAGGTAAGACTACAGATGGCGGTAAAATATGGCAATGGATGCATCCTGATAACGAAAAGCTGGATTTCCGAAGCCTCGCTGCTTTCGATTCTATGCGCGCAGTCGTTGCCAATGCCGGATCCCCCGCCACCATTTTCCTTACTTCAGACGGCGGAGCACACTGGCAAAAAGTATATGTTAATCCCAATACTGCTTTCTTTTTTGACGGAATGGTTTTCAGGAATAAAAAAGACGGCATTATTTATGGCGATCAGGTCAATGGAAGATTCCTTATTTTAAGAACAAAAGACGGCGGCCGTCATTGGAGAATGATGCCAATAAGAAGAAGGCCAAAAGCAAAAACGGAAGAAGCTTCTTTCGCGGCCAGCAACTCAGCCATTTTCAATTTACCCGGTACAAAATATCTTTGGATTGGAACGGGAAGCGGAGCATCCCGGATACTTTTTTCAAGAAATTTCGGGAAACAGTGGAAAATATGGAATACACCCATGCTCCAGGGAAAAAGCAGCACCGGTATTTTTTCCCTGGCATTTATCAGCAAAAGCCGGGGAATCGCAGTGGGCGGTGATTATGCCAATGATGCAGTCAGGCTGAATAATGCTATACTGACAAAAGATGGCGGGAAAAGCTGGGAAAAGCCCATTATCAATCCATTCGGCTACCGCTCGTGTATTATATATTTTTCAAATGATACGCTTTTTTCTACAGGCACCTCTGGAACAGATATATCTGCAGATGGGGGCTTTACCTGGATGAAACTCAGCTCAATGGGTTTCAATGTGTTACAAAAGGCTCCACACGGCAAAGCCGTCTTTTTGGCAGGCAGCCATGGGAACATTGCCCGCCTTCTTTTTCCACAAGATATACAGGCAGTTCCATAGCCTTTTAATAGATAAAGAATAATGTTATTTTTGCGACAACTTAAAAGGAATTAGTGCGTTATGCAAACAATGATACAAGAACCAGGGAACAAATATTCTATTAAATATTTTCCTGATGTAGTTAAGAGATGGACGAAAGAAGGAAATTTTTTTTATTTCTACACTTCAGAAACTATCCTTGAAGTCAGAATTATTTCAGACAGGATTGTTCGCTTTCGTTATGCGCCCGATGGAAATTTCAAACGGGATTTTTCTTATGCCGTTTCTCCCAATCTGAAAGAAAGCATTATCTCTTTCGAAATGCATGAACTGGATGATTCCTTTGAAATCAGCACTTCCAGGATTAATATTTATATAGAAAAAGAAAATCTGAAAATTTCTATCTCAGACAAAGCCGGTCATGTCATCAATCAGGATGAGATAGGATTTCACTGGCAATATTACCTGCTGAAGGGTGGGAAAATTGTTTATTGCAGCAAGAAAATCCAAGATGGAGAATGTTTTTACGGCATGGGTGATAAGCCTGCTGAGCTGAATCTGCGGGGTAAAAGGACAGAGAATTTCGGTACGGATTCTTATGGCTTTAAAAAGGGGACAGATCCGTTATATAAAAATATTCCCTTCTATTACGGACTGCATCACAATATCGGATATGGAATATTCTTTGACAACACCTTCCGTACCTTATTTGATTTCGGGCAGGAGAGACCTGAAGCTACCAGCTTTTGGGCAAGGGGCGGCCAGATGAACTATTATTTTATTTACGGGCCTAAGCTTCTGGAAGTGGCCGAACAATATACCCGCCTCACCGGAGTACCGGAATTGCCGCCTTTATGGGCCTTGGGCTATCAGCAATCCCGTTGGAGCTATTTCCCGGATACCAAAGTGAAAGAAATCGCTGCAGAATTCCGTAAACGTCATATTCCATGCGACGTCATTCATTTGGATATAGATTACATGGAAGGATTTCGCTGTTTTACTTTCAGCCGGGAAAATTTCCCCGATCCCAAAGGCCTCACAAGCGCTTTGGCTGAAATGGGATTTAAAACCGTAGCCATCATTGATCCGGGAATCAAAGCGGATCCGGATTATGACATCTATCAGCAGGGAGTTCAAAAAGGGTACTTCTGTAAACGTGCCGATGGCGCTTTGATGGAAGGCGATGTGTGGCCGGGAAAATGCGTTTTCCCCGATTTTACGAATCCTGCGGTACGAACCTGGTGGAGTGGCTTATTCAAAAAGATGGCTGACTTGGGTATCCGCGGTATATGGAACGACATGAACGAACCGGCAGTTTTTGAAATCGGCACTTTCCCGGAAGATGTAAGGCATGACTATGATGGTGATAACTGCAGTCACCGGAAAGCACATAATATCTACGGACATCTGATGAGCAAAGCCACTGCCGAAGGGCTTAAAAAGCATCTGATGCCAAACCGGCCGTTTGTGATTACGCGGTCATGCTATGCAGGCGCTCAGCGCTGGACTTCTGTGTGGACTGGCGACAATCTGGCTACCTGGGAACATCTATGGATTGCTTCCGTCATGTGCCAGCGGCTTTCCATATCAGGCATTTCTTTTGCCGGCAGCGACATTGGTGGATTTATTGGCGAGCCGGATGGTGAATTATACATTCGATGGCTGCAATTAGCCACTTTTCATCCTTTCATGCGCACTCATTCAGCCAGCAATGAAACCAAATTCGATCAGGATCCATGGTCGTTCGGACCTAAAATTGAATACATCGCCAAAAGATTCCTGGGATTGAGATACCGTTTGCTTCCTTACATTTATACCACTTTCTGGCAATACGCCACAGAAGGCACTCCTATGTTACGTCCCTTAAGCTTTGTGGCGCAAGACGATCCGGCTACTTTTGAGCGCAACGGTGAATTTATGTTCGGAGATCAATTTCTGATAAGCGCCGTGGATGAGCTGGGAATGAAAGAGAAAAAAGTTTATCTGCCCAAAGGAGATTGGTTCTATTATTGGAATGATAAAAAATATGCAGGCGGACAGGAAATCATCATTCCGACACCCATAGACGAAATTCCTCTATTTGTAAAAGCAGGCGCCGTTATACCTAAATATCCGCATTTGGAATATGTGGGCGAAAAACGTATTCTGGAAATGACGTTGCATGTTTATTACAGTACTGAAATCTGTCACAGCGTTTTATACGAAGATGCAGGTGACAATTACGGATATTTAGACGGAGACTTCAATACAATCCGGTTTAAGTTCATGACGGACGACCACGGCTTAAGATTAAAGAAAAAATATATCGGCCGTTTTAATTCCGATTATTTGCGCTACCGCGTTATCTTTCATGGACTTCCTTTTACGGCAACGGAGTATGTGGTAGATGGACGTGTGCATCGCTTAATGGCACGTAACTTTGCGGTAGGTACCGTTAAAGTGGTGGTGGACAGGGCTTTTGAAGAGATCATTATTCGCTGAA
>SCQV01000552.1 GCA_004299085.1 Chitinophagaceae bacterium
ATTCCAATAGCTGGAAACACTTTTAATTCAGAAAACGGCGGCGGAAGCGTTACCAATAAAGGCATTGAAAACTGGACATCTAAAAATACTTCATTCACCACTTATGTTCGTGTTACTCAAACCGGCTCATTAAAAGTCTGGCTGCACCTAAATGTGCCGGGAGGAAAAAGCAGATTACAAATTGAGATTAATCACAAAGCGGAAGACATCCTTACAGAAGGAGTATCAAAAGGCTATTATGCCGGTGAATGGAACATTACTGATACGGGGTATATCGCATTTCATATAAAAGGCCTATCAAAAACAGGAGATATTTTTGCCAATATAGACAGCCTTGAATTATCGGGATCGGTTATTGATTCAGAAACTGCTTTTGTAAAAAATAATCAGGGAAATTTTTATTATTGGGGCAGGAGAGGGCCTTCGGTCCATCTGAATTATTCTGTACCCCCGAATACGAATGTGTCATGGTTCTATACTGAAATCACGGTACCTAAAGGAAATGATGTGCCCGGCTCCTATTTCGAAGCGGACGGTTTCGGACAGGGATATTTCGGGATGCAGGTTAATTCGCCCACCACGAGACATATTCTATTTTCAATATGGAGTCCATATAATACGCAGAATCCCAAGGATATTCCTGATTCACTGAAAATACGGTTGATAAAGAAAGGTGCAGGAGTCCATGCAGGCGAATTTGGCGACGAAGGTTCCGGCGGGCAAAGCTATTTGAATTATATATGGAAGGCCGGAACAACCTATCAATTTCTGCTCCATTGCCAGCCACAAGCTGGTGACTATACTATTTTTACGGCTTATTTTTATGCTCCGGAAAAAGATAAATGGCTTTTAATAGCCAGCTTCAGCCGGCCTAAAACGCATACTTATCTGAAAGGATTATATTCTTTTTTGGAGAATTTTGATCCACAGCAGGGCGCCATTAAAAGAATGGCTTATTATGACAACCAGTGGATATGCACAGACAAAGGTCAATGGATGGAGTTAGATAAAGCCATGTTCACGACGGATAATACAGGTAATATAGGCTACCGTATGGATTATGCCGGCGGCGTAAAAGGAGATAGATTCTATTTACAGAATTGTGGTTTTTTTAATGACTATACCGCCCCGCGAACTTTACTGATCAGAGCAATGACAGGAAACAAACCTGATATTGATTTTACTGATCTGCCTTAGTCTAAACCCGCAAATTGGGTGTTTCCTGCTAAAAAAGTAGGTTTATTCAGCAATGTCATTAACCTAAGGTTTTTAAGAGATTCGGTGCTATGCCCGAAGGGCATTAACAACATGACCATGGGTGCAACCCACGGATCATAAGATGCGATGCAATTCAACCCCGTCGGGGTTGAATTCTCTCTTGCCTCTCTGAACTACCGGTTACACCGGGTTACCCATGGATCGCCACTTTGTGGCCTAAGTTAATGACATTGGTTTATTCAAATTAAAAGATTTACTCAATCTTTTGATTTCAACTGTATCCTTTCCGTGAACCCCTAAGGAATATTCAATCCAACCAGCTTATCAAGCGCCGTCCTTTTGCAAAAGGAAGATCCATAGTACATAAACTAGATCTCAAAAAAAGTAAACATCCCTATACAAGGTTTTACCCTGGATAGCCGCAATGTGGGCTTTAGTATCTTGTGCCAGTACTTAACCAATAATTTTTATCCTGGTAAGGTAATACATAATCTTCTCAATATCAATATTTCATATCCTAAAATAATTATTCATCTTAACAAACTTTTAAAAAATATTTGTTAAGAATAAATATTTACCCTATGTTTGTTTCAATTTAACATTATTTTAATTAATTTATTCTAAATGAAGGCACTTAGCTAACATAATAATCACAATATGGCTCCCGCTTCTGATAAATATTTTTTACAAAATGAACTTCTCAGATTTCTATACTTCCACGAGAGCCAGTCATGTGCTGAATTAAGCGTCAGAACAAGAAAAAGTATTCCTGTTGTCACGAGGATACTGAATGAATTGATTGAAGAAGGATACGTGGAAGCGAATGGATATGCTCCTTCTACAGGTGGCCGCAGGGCTTTGAATTATTCCCTTAAAATAGATAAAGGCTTCATTATGTCAGTGGCAATGGACCAGCTTTTTACCAAAATGGTACTGATGAATTTGGTAAATGAGCCGGTGAGTGTTGCAGAAACCATTTCCCTCGATCTGCACCAGACTAAGGATGCTTTACATCAACTGGCAGAGGCTATCAAGAGACATATTGAGAAATCAGGAGTTGTTAAAAGCAAGATAATTGGAGTTGGGATAGGAATGCCTGGCTTTGTGAATGTAGAAGAAGGAGTCAATCATACTTTTTTTGATCAGGATATGTCGGTCAGTCATAAGGCATTTTTAGGAAAAGAGATTGGTTTGCCAATTTACATTGATAATGATTCCAGCCTGACGGCATTTTCAGAATGGATGTTTGGACCTGCAAAAAATCATCACAATGCTTTAATTGTCAATTTGGGCTGGGGAACAGGTTTAGGCATGATACTGGACGGCCGCCTTTTCCGTGGAGATACAGGGTATGCCGGCGAGTTCAGCCATATTCCATTGAGTGATAATGGCGTTCTGTGTGAATGTGGTAAACGCGGATGCCTGGAAACGGAGACCTCTTTACTGATTATGGCGCAAAAAGCAGTAGATGATATCCGGGCTGGAAAAGCGTCAGGCCTTCCTTTACTGGATGTGAAGTATATGAGTGATGCCATTATAGAATCTGCCAACAAGGGAGACCAATACAGCATTGGATTACTTTCCCATGTAGGTTCCATGCTGGGCAAAGGGATAGCTATTCTGATTCATATCATGAATCCGGGCTTGATTCTTATTAGCGGCAGAGGAGCTAAAGCCAGGAGGATATTGAAAGCTCCCATCCAACAGGCATTGAATCAGTATTGCATCCCCAGTCTTGTAAGCAATACAGAAATTATTTTTTCAGAAAAGGGTGAACAGGCGGGCCTGACGGGAGCATTGGCCCTGGTGATGGAACATGCCAAAGTATATAAACAAACAACCAAGACAACACATACAGAAGAAGAGGTGGCTTGAGGGCAAAAATGATAATCCGGCTGCAGTTAAGTGGGTTACAAATTGATGTCAACACAATTATAAACTATATATTTTAAGCTGTAAACACTGTTAATCAATCATCATTCATCACTAAAAAATAACGCTATGAAAAGAGCACTACTTTTGACAAGCATGCTGATGCTTGCAATCTTTTCTGCAGCCTGGGCGCAGCAGCAAAAGGTCAGCGGACGGATTACGGACGAGAAAGGGAATGCCGTCTCTGCTGCCACTATTCAAGTGGCAGGTACAACTACAGGCACCACGGCCGATGCAGATGGCCGTTTTTCTTTGACGGCAAGTCCTGGCCAGGAATTGATCGTTACCGACATTGGTTATATCAAACAAACAGTGCCGGTTACTGCCGGCGGAAAAGAATTGTATATAACCCTGCATGTTAATGCCAATACGCTGAATGAAACAGTTGTGACGGCATTTGGTATTCAAAAGCAGCAGCGATCGGTGGGATATGCCACCACGACCATTAAGGCAGATGAACTGGTAAAAACAAATCCTACCAATTTTGCCGCTGCACTGTATGGTAAGGTGCCTGGTATGAGAGTTGCCTCTTCTCCGGGTGGTTCTTTGGGAGGAGTAGCTATTCAACTTCGCGGCATCAATTCTCTTTTTGGAAGAACACAGCCGTTGATCGTAATGGATGGTGTTCCTATTCATGATGGGGATTTTAACAATGGTAATTATTGGGGTGACCAAAGGCTTAGGGGAAATGGCTTAATTGATCTTAATCCTGAAGACATAGAAAGCATTACTGTATTGAAAGGCGCTTCCGCAGCCGCATTGTACGGATCGGAAGCAACAAATGGAGTTATCCTCGTCACTACGAAATCCGGTAAAGGGAAAAAGGGATTCTCAGTGGACTTCAATGCCTCCTATTTCCAGGACAGGGTGGCTTATCTTCCGCGGTTCCAGGAGGTACGCGGCGCAGGCTCGCCGGTGCAATATGATGTATATGGTGAAGATGCCAATGGATTTAATGCAAATACATATACGATTAATGGGCAAAGCTACCGTGCATTGGTACAGGGTTCACTGAACTTCGGTCCTAAATTCGATGGCAAGCCAATTGCAACCTGGGCAGGAACAGTTCGTCCTTATTCGCCCATTAAAAATGGATGGCAGCATCTGTTTCAAACAGCACAAAACAGTGTTGAAAACCTTGCCTTCACCTCCGGCGGAGATAATGGATCAACCCGGTTTTCGTTTACCCATCAGCATTATGAGGGAGTAAGTTTGAATTCTCTCAATGATAAGTATGATTTCAACCTGAACACCGACTATCAATTCGGCAAAAGATTCAGAGTAAACTTTATTATCAATGATATTTATTCAAAGGTCAAGAACAGGCCATATCTCGATGACAGGCTGATCAACAATTTTACCGGTATGATGCCAACTTTTGATGACGGTAACTGGTACAGGAGTAAATCTGAAACCAGCCTGGGTTATAAATATGTTACCGGCAGCAACCCGAGTTTAACACCGGATGAAAACCTGAAAATACCCAACTACAGAACAGATATCCTCGACTATATGTGGAACGTTTTGAAAGACCAGACCTTTGAATCAAACAACAGGTTGATTGCAAGCGCCACCGGATTTCTTGATATTACAAACGGCCTGCAACTGAGAGGGAGGATCGCAACCGACTGGACAGCGGATCAGACAGAGTCAAAAAGTTATTCCAGCCAACCAACTGTTTTCGGCCCTTCGGGAAGCTATGGAATAGGTACAAGCAACTATTCTATTTTTTATGGAGACCTGTTACTGACCTATACTAAAAAAATAACAGACGATTTTAAACTTACAGCGATGGCAGGCTACACTGCAGACAAAGAAAGTAGCTATTCCACTAATGTGGGCACAAATGGCGGCCTGACTACCGCAAACAGGTTTGATCTTACCTCCTCAGCGCTGACGCCATATACTAGTGGATCCAGCAGAACATTTCTGACAAAAGATGCGTTGATTGGAACAGTTAATTTGAGCTACAAGAGCTATTTGTATATTGAAGGAACGGTGAGAAGAGACAGGACTTCTACGATGAATCCTAATAATAATACTTTTGTGTATCCTTCAGTAAATGGAGCATTTGTGCTTTCCGATGCCTTCCATTTGCCGGTAGCGATTAATTACGCAAAATTCAGGGCTTCTTATGGAATTGTAGGAAACTATCCCGCAGCTTACCAGGCAAACGTAGCCTATAATCTCAACAACCTTGGAAACCAGGGAAGCAGCTCTTCTACACTCGCAACTACCACTTCTACCGGCACTTACGGTAATGATAATATAAGACCTGAGAAAAAGCACGAAATGGAATTCGGATTGGAAACTCATTTCCTGCAAGAACGATTGTTCCTTGATGTTTCCTATTATAATGCCAAGATTGTAGATATGGTGGTTCCTTTACAGATCGCTCAATCTACAGGCGCCAATAACATCCTTGCAAATGTTGGAACCTTGAGCAATAATGGATTAGAGGTTGCCCTTAATGGAATACCGGTAAAGGTTGGAGATTTCACATGGGAAAGCGGCGTAAACTGGAGCTTTAATAATAATAAGCTTGTAAAATTGACAAACGGTTTGACAGAGTTTATTCATGCAGATTATGATGGCAACGCCGCGGTTTTAAAATCTGTGGTAGGGAGGCCAATAGGCGACTTTTATGCGCATCCCATTTTAACTGATGGGCATGGCAATAAAGTGATTGCGAACCTTGGAAACGGCGAGTTCGACTACCAACTGGATGGTTCCAAATTAGTAAGGTACGGTAATGCGCAAGTGAAAGCAGTTGGCGGTTTTTACAATACATTCACATACAAAAATTTTGCACTTGAGCTTTACACCGATTTCAGAATTGGCGGGAGTGTGATGCCTACAGGATTGTTTTGGATGACAAGCCGCGGCCTTACCACAGAAAGTTTGAATCACATGGATGCAGCACACGGAGGGGTTTCTTATTATAAATACAATAATCCGAACAACCCCAATGATCCATTAAATGGCGCAGGTATTGAAACCAATAAATCAACCGGACCTAATGGTGAAACCGTTTATCACGATGGTATTAAAATGGGCGGCGTCTTTCCTGATGGAACACCTAATACCTATGTTACTTCGCAGTTCTACTATTATTGGGATACCTACAACTGGGGTGGCCCTCAGTACAGCAACTCTGAATATTTTAAATACATAGAAACGAAC
>SCQV01000553.1 GCA_004299085.1 Chitinophagaceae bacterium
AACATTCACAATTTGTCATTTGGAAATTGGCGCAGTTTCTCTTTAACGTTTGGCAAATAGTGCTACCATTAATCAAGAATCAACAACGTTTTTATTCATTTTTCTCTAAATTTGCCAAAATTTTATACATTTATATAACTAATCTTCATAAACAATATGGATATATTTGACAAGCTGAGCAAGAACCCGGGGAATATAGGCCAGCATTCGGACCGTGCACACGGATATTTTACTTTCCCCAAATTAGAAGGCGAAATTGGGAGCCGGATGATATTCCGCGGCAAGGAAAAGATCGTATGGAGCCTTAATAATTATCTTGGCTTAGCCAACCATCCTGAAGTGCGTAGAGTAGATGCAGAAGCGGCAGCCCGGTATGGACTTGCCTACCCGATGGGCGCCCGGATGATGAGCGGAAATTCAGATATGCACGTCAAATTGGAAAATGAATTATCAGATTTTGTAAAGAAGGAAGATACCATTCTTTTCAACTACGGCTATCAGGGTATTATGAGCGCTATTGATGCAGTCTGTGACCGGCGCGATGTAATCGTATATGACAGTGAAGCACATGCCTGTATCATAGACGGCGTTCGCCTGCATCCCGGCCACCGTTATGTTTACAAACATAATGATATGGAGGATTGTGAAAAGCAGCTTAAACGAGCCAAAGACTTGGCTGCAAAAATGGGGGGGGGCATTCTCGTAATTACGGAAGGCGTTTTCGGAATGGCCGGAGACCAGGGAAAATTGAAAGAAATAGTCTCATTAAAGAAAAAATATCCCTTCAGGCTGATGGTGGATGATGCACACGGCTTTGGCACGATGGGTAAAACCGGCGCCGGCACAGGCGAAGAACAGGGTGTGCAGGATGGCATAGACCTGTATTTTTCTACTTTCGCGAAATCTATGGCTTCCATCGGAGGATTTATGAGTGCAGAGAGGTCTATCGTCACTTACCTCAAATATAATGTCCGTTCACAAATATTTGCCAAATCCCTGCCAATGCCTTTTGTTATCGGTAATTTGAAAAGGCTTGAACTGCTCAGGAATGAGCCGGAACATAAAGCAGCACTTTGGCATGTCGTGAGAAAACTGCAAAACGGATTAAAAGAAAAAGGATTAAATACCGGCCGTACCAATTCCCCAGTAACACCTGTTTATCTGAATGGCGACATCCCCGAAGCTACCGCAATGGCCGCAGATCTGCGCGAGAACTATAATATCTTCTGTTCAATAGTTGTATATCCGGTTATTCCCAAAGGGCAGATTATCTACCGGCTGATTCCGACTGCCGTTCATACCGATGATGATATTGATCAAACACTGCATGCATTTACAGAAGCTAAGAAAAAGCTGGATAAAGGCGTCTATAAAGTGGATGAAATACCCGTTTTCTCCTGATATAGAACAATCCTTTCTTAAAAACGTTTTTTATTTTAATAAAAAACAGGAAGGAAAATGCAAAAAAGAACATTAGGAAAATCAGCTATTCAGGTCGCACCAATAGCCTTTGGCGGTAATGTTTTCGGCTGGACATTGGACGAAAAAAAATCGTTTGAAATATTAGACGCTTTTGTAGCCGCAGGATTTAATTTTATGGATACTGCAGACACTTATTCACGATGGGTTCCTGGAAATCAGGGTGGAGAATCAGAAACGATTATCGGCAAATGGATAAAGCAACGAAATAACCGCAGCCGAATCATTCTTGCCACTAAAGTGGGCGGCGATATGGGCGAGGGCAGAAACCTTTCTAAAAAATATATCCTGAAACAAGTTGAAAAATCCCTGCACCGTTTACAAACGGATTATATTGACTTATACCAATCACATCATGATGACAATATTACACCCGTAGAAGAGACTTTAGAAGCATATTCTCAATTGATCAGAGAGGGTAAAGTCAGGGTAATCGGTGCGTCTAATATTTCACACGATCGGTTAATAGCCTCAATGGAATGCGCAGACAAAAGTAACCTGCCCGCTTATCAGACATTGCAGCCTTTATATAACTTATACGAAAGAGAAAAATTTGAAACGGAATATAAAAGTATATGTGAAAAATATGCGCTGGGTGTGCTTCCTTATTATTCTTTAGCCAGTGGATTTCTTAGTGGAAAATACCGTTCAGAGGAGGATGTTTCCAAAAGCCTCCGGGGGAAAGGGATACATAAGAAATACATGAATGAAAAGGGGTTTGGTATGCTGGATGCGTTAGATAAGGTAAGTAAACAATATCATACAGTGCCTGCGTCTGTTGCCATTGCGTGGTTATTATCAAAACCGTTGATTATAGCGCCGGTAGTGAGCGCCACTTCAAGGCAACAATTAGAAGAAATTATCAAAGGAGCAGAGTTGCAATTGGATAAAGAAGCAGTGGAAATACTGGAAAAGGGTTAAGCCAGGAAGGGAACGTCTGGCGGCTTGGCGTTCGGGTGGACAGTTTGGCACTATCCTCAACTTATTACTAAAGTTTAATAGATGCGCTAAACTCAAATTTTGCACGGCTGCCCGCCTGATGCAAAACTGTTCGTTATACGTTCGCCCTTCTTTTGGGTCTTGCATTTCTACTTATGTTTATTGCTTCTGGCTCAAACAATACTGATTGTTTTAAAAATCCTTCTGCATCAATTTCAGCATTTTTGTCAAATTGTAACATTTCATATTTTGGTCTTACATCTTCAAATGGTTCTTTGTCCAAAAACCGAAGAACCGAAGCCGATAAGTATTGGTGGTCTAATTCAAATGAAAGCCACTTTCTATTGAGCTGTTGTGCTATCCAGCCAGTAGTGTTTGAACCTGCAAAAATATCAAGAACTAAATCGCCTTCGTCAGTCAAGAACTTAATAAAGAACTCGGGTAATTTAGATGGAAACCTTGCTGGGTGTCCTTTAATACCTATGTCTTTACAGTATTTCAAATATTTTGAGTTGCTCTCTGTATTCGGAATTTGTAAAAGATTTGAAGGGATTGCTCCACCATTATCATTTCCAAAACTGTCACTAATATCGTGTCCGGATGGCCGTTTCTTTGGTGTATAATATTTGGCACTGTCTTCAATTAATTTTTTCATTCTATCGGAATACTCAGTTAGCACATTCTTTATGTCTGCTTTTGGGAAGTCAGATTTTGAAAGCCACCAAACTGTATTCACAGAATCCTTTGCTCTTATCTTTCTTTTGTTTACCCATTCAATAGGAGAAGGAAGTTTTGCAGGATTATACCAAAAGAATTCTTCAGCAAGTTTCCATCCTTGTTCATCGCACATACTAATCAGCAAGCGATAATTGTATAAGGAACGAATAGGAGAACCTTTTTGATAAGCACCGCCTAAGTCAATTACAAAGCTGCCGTCTTCTGTTATTATTCTTTGAACTTCTTTTGTGAATTCTAATATCCATTCAATGTAGTCTGCTTGGTCTTTATTTCCATATTCCTTAGGTCTTGAAAGGGCAAATGGTGGCGATGTCATTACAAGATTTACCGAATTGTCTGGCATTGATTTCATTAGTTCTAATGAATCGCCAACAACAGCTTTCCCTTTCTTTGTCTTGTATAAGAAGTTTGTTTCAAACATTTTAATATTCTTTAAGGTCGTGAGCCCAACTCGTCATTAATTTCCAAAGTAGTGTAACTGCGAAATAAACTTCGGGGTCTTTATTTTTCAATTTTTCTATTTCAGTAATATATCTTTCTTCTCCGTGTGTGCCTATAATGAATGAAACCCAATGGCGTGAATCCAAATCTTTGAGATTGGAAATCAATTGGTCAAGATTAAGAGTTGCTGATTTTGTCAAAGCCCATGCAACACCTGGCCTTTCAATTGGTGTGGCTTTCTCGAACGAGTTGAGAATTTCGTTGCCGAAATTCTTTGTAAGTTTTGCTAATGCTCTTGCTGCTTCAATCTTTATGTTTGTTTCAACGGAGTTGAAACTTGCAACTACTGCTTTCAAAGCAGATTTGTTCTGTTGTTCACCAAGTCCCCAAGCTGCACCTGCTCTGATCTCTGCATCAACATTTTCATCAAGTAAAATATCGCAAAGCATTTTACAAGCAGTGTCAGTTTTAATTTCTGCAAGAACGATTACAGATTCAAGCACATTTTGAAGATAATTGTCCTTGAGACAAACTTTAATAAATTCGTAACCGTCATTAACTCCAAATCTTGATAAACTTGCGGCGGCTTCTAACTTCACATAAATGTGCTCTTCTTTGTCTCCAAGCTTTGCTTGCAAAGCTGTAATAACTTTTTTCTCATTGAAATAGCTCAACGCTTTTGCAGCAGCGTATCTTTCACTTAATGTTAAACTTGAAAGGTTAGCTAGAAAAAAGTCAGTGTTTACTTTTGCTGTTGGAATGGTTTGCTGTGCTTTAATTACAGAAGCTAAAATTTGATTGGGAGAAACTTTGTCCCCAACTTTTACCAATGGTGATAGTGTCTTTCCTCCCTTTGTCAAGCGAACGAAGTTTGTTCTGCCGCCAATAGTTTTGTATTTAATTGTCTTGTCAATTTCAGTAACCGTTCCTTCTGATGAAGCAAGTCCTGCTGGCCAATTTATTCTTGCTTCAAAACCTTCTTGTGCTCCTTTGGCTTTAATGAATACGACTCGGTCTTGTTTTTCCGCTTCTCTAAGTTCTTTTATTGAAATGAATTGAACAAGGTTGTCTGCTTTCCAGTCAATTGGCTCGTCCCCAAACTTTTCGCAAACAACTAAAGCTACATAGTCATTATCTTTCATTCCGAAATCCCAACCTCTTTCTGGGTCGGAAGTTGAATGAGACATTGAAATTTCAAGTTTTGTTTTGGCTCTTGATTCAATTCGGATTCCATTGTCAACACAAAGGATGTCCGGAACACGGATTCTTTTTATTTTAATCTTTTTCCAGATTTTGTAGTTCATTGAACCTCTTTCCAGTTCAATTGGCTGGTGTCCAAGTTGTCTCAGAATTGAAAATACTTGTTGTGTTCCAATTGCTCCAATTGAAATTTTCTCTAAAAAACTCTCGTCTGTCTTGAATGATGCCATTAATTATATTATTCACTTTTATTGTTCAAAGTTAATTTATTTATGCTTGGGATTTGCTATGCGTTGCTTCTAATTGTCAACTGTTGATGTTATAGGGTGTGTCCAATAGGGTTTCGCCTAACGTTTAAGGCAGGGCAATTTATATTCTTCAGCCGGAACGTCAGCCCAACCTGCTGACGGTAGGCAGGTAAAGAACTA
>SCQV01000554.1 GCA_004299085.1 Chitinophagaceae bacterium
GGATCTGACCGGCGCTATATCTTCGGTAAAAGTAAATGAAATGAGCGCTAATGTATCACCAAATGTTTCTTCTGCATTGCAGGGACGTGTACCGGGCGTAACAGTGGAATCAGCCGGCGGTGCACCCGGTGCAGGACTGTCTATTACCATCAGAGGCTCCAGCACGTTGGGAAATAATACTCCTTTGTATGTAGTGGATGGAGTTTTCCTGGGAAATATTGATTTTATTAATCCAAGTGATATACAAAGTATTGAAGTGCTGAAAGACGCTGCTGCTGCCAGTATTTATGGATCAAGAGCTGCAAATGGTGTAATCATTATTACTACCAAAAGTGGTCAATTTAATTCAAAGCCGAAGGTTGAAATTAGCACCATGTATGGTTTTCAATCTATACCAAAACGTATCAGTGTACTCAATGGCCAACAATGGACGGATGTATTTCAAGCTAATACGAATGGAACACCTCCTTATAACGGCATTAATACCAACTGGCAGGATGCCATTTTCCAGACTGCACCCATCAGCAAGACTAATATCAATATTAGCGGTGGCATGAAAGATTTCGTTTATAACCTTTCGGGTGGATATTTGAATCAATCGGGTACGATCAAGAAAACAAATTATTCCGCTGTTAACTTCCGGATAAAAACAATGTTTGAAAAAGGAAGATTTAAAATTGGAGAAACGGTCATGTTACAAAAGTCCGGGGGACGTGTACTTCCTCCGGGAGAAGACCAGGCACATAGTATTATCACCAGCGCCTTGATTTTACCTCCCATTGTTCCGGTTTATGATACAGCCAATCCGTTGGGCGGATGGGGAAGACGTCCGTCATTTGTGAAGAATTTATCGAATCCTTTAGCAGACTTGACAGCTTATGACTGGACGAACAATAGTTTCAACACCGTAGCGGATGCCTTTGTGGAAATTCGCCTTATTGATCAATTAAAATACAAACTTAATGTGGGGATTACTGACAACAGATCTTTATCGAATGATTATGTCTATCCCTACGATGATGGGAATGGTTCTGTTGTTTCACCAACCCTTTCTCAATCCTCAAGCTTAGGGACGACCTTACTGGTCGAGAATACTTTAAGTTATGAAAAGGATTTCGGGTTGCATCATATCAGCTTAATGGCCGGTTACACCGCAGAGAAAGATTCTTCAGAAGGATTTAATGCTTCTGGCACTAATATCCCTGTAAATGTTTATACACTCAATGGGGCAACTGCCAACCAAAGTGTGGGAGGAAGTTCATCTACTGTAAGAAGAGTTTCTATGTTGGGAAGAGCTTCTTATAATTATGCCTCTAAGTATTTATTTATGGCATCTATCCGCCGGGATGGTTCTTCTATCTTTGCTCCCGGATATCAATATGGTGTCTTCCCGTCCTTATCTGCAGGATGGAATGTTACCAACGAAAATTTCTTCAAGGATTCCAAACTTTCCACTTGGGTTGATTATTTGAAAATAAGAGGAAGCTGGGGTATCTTGGGGAATGACCTGATTGGCGCTTACACTACTCAAAGCACTATCACTCCTAACGCCAATTATATTCAAGGGAATCAAATGTGGCTTGGCGCTTATCCAAGTGGAAATGCATCTCCTGCCAATCTGAAGTGGGAGCAAACTAAAACAGTGGATGGTGGTTTGGACGCCAACTTCCTGAATGACCAATTGAGCTTGACATTCGATGTATTCAAACGCACTACCTCCGGAGTTTTATTGGGAGTGCCGGTACCGCCCTCTTTAGGTATTACCGGCAGCCCGGTTGTTAATGCCGGTGTGGTAGTAAACCAGGGTATTGAATTAGGATTAGATTACCAGGGGCAATCCGGTGATTTTAAATACGACTTAGGAGCTAATATTGCTACGCTGAATAATAAAATGACGGCTATCACTATCGGTAGTGGCGCTCAAAAATTTGGTGATATTACTGAAGCACGTGTTGGTTATCCTTTAGGAGGTTTCTGGTTAATAAAAACAGATGGTATTTTCCAATCTAATGCCGCTGCAGCAGCTTATGTAAATAAAAGCGGGCAGCCGATTCAGCCAAATGCGCAGGGGGGGGATATTAAGTTCATTGATTATAATGGAGACGGGCAAATTACGAATGATGACCGGCAATACTTAGGTTCTCCTTTTCCGAAGATGACTGCAGGTATCAGAGGATATTTTACCTGGAAAGGTTTTGATCTGAATATTTTATTCCAGGGTGTATTTGGTAATAAAATTTACAATGGGACAGATATCTGGCTTGATAAAATGACAGAAGTTACCAATTATTCTACTGATGTTTTAAATGCCTGGACTGCAGCTCATCCTACCAATTTCCCAAGATTCATCATTACAGACCCCAATCTGAATGCACAAGCCTATACTGATCGTTGGCTGCAGGATGGCTCTTACATCCGGTTCCGTCGCTTAGAATTAGGCTATACGATTTTAAAAGGATTTACTCAACGTATGAAAATGGATCAGATCAGAATCAATGTGGCTGCTGATAATCTCTTTACCATTTCCAGGTATGACGGTTATAACCCGGATTTAGGGAATGGAGGAAACCCGCTGAGCAGAGGAATAGACAACGGAGTATATCCACTTCAGCGGACTATTTCATTTGGATTGGATGTAACATTCTAAATCTGACAGCAGCAATTTTTAAGTGTTGATTAACTGACAAAAATATTTAAAGATGAAAAAAAGAAATTTTAAAATCGCTATAATATCCGGTATTGTTATGTCATTCATGACAATGACCGGATGCAAGAATTCCTTTTTATATACCAATAATCCCAACGAGACTACGGGAAATACCTTCTGGACTTCTGAGGCTGATGTGGACGCCGCGATGGCGTCGGTATATAGTCCTATGAGAGTTCCTTTATACAGTTATTGGGGCGCCTTCACAGGATTTCAGGATATTAATGGATTAGGAGATGATGTTCTCACTATTCCGGCTGAAGAACCTACTACCTGGCAAATAGTGACATTTATTAATGATCCAAATAATGGAGATGCCTCCAGTACTTACCAAAGAATGTATGAGTGCATATACAGGGCTAATTTAGTCATTGTCAATACTCCGAAGGTTCCAAACATGAGCCAGGCTGATAAAACTTCCTATATCGCTGAAGCCAAGTTTATGAGAGGCCTTGCCTATTTTGTGCTGGTATCTAATTATGGAGATGTTCCTTTAAGAACGGAACCTGCGGTAACCAATGCACAGAAATATATTCCGTCCACGCCTGCTGCACAGATATGGTTGCAGGTTGAACAGGATTTTAAAGATGCTGCGTCAGGATTACCGGTTGACAGGACCGGTGATCAATATGGAAGAGCTACCAGTGGAGCAGCTTTAGCCTACCTGGGAAAAGCTTATTTATTTCAGAAAAAATATGATTCTTGTGAGGCCACTTTGGTTCATTTGACTACCGCCCCCTATCATTATAGTTTATTACCTGACTATGAAGATAATTTCACTTCGGCCAATAAGACTAATAACCCGGAGGCGGTTTTCCAATGGGTTTACGGGCCTTACGGTAGCCAATATAGTCCGTGGAGTGAAGAGGCTAAGAATGCAGGTATGTACAATTATATTCCCCAGTTGGTAGGAACTATTCAAGGGGGGGGATGGTTTAAGTATGTCCCTTCCAATTATATCATTGACCAATTTTTTCAGGAATTAAGGCCTGCCGGATCAAGCACTGTATTTGATAAGAGAATGTACACTGATTTCTTTTGGAAGAGATCTAATTTCGGAGAAAAAGATACAACCTGGTATGGCAATTCAACTTTTGATCAAATATGGAATTCCTGTCTGGGAAAGATCAGCCGTTTTTATCCCACTTACAATTTCGACACCACGACACATGGTAAGTTCCTTATCAGGAAGTTTACCAATGCCTGGGAAGGTATTCCTAATGCAGATAACTATTGGGGGCCAACTCCTTCTACTGCCAATTATATCATTATGCGATATGCAGAAGTGCTGATGAATCTGGCGGAAGCGGAAATTCGGGATGGAAACTTGCAACCGGCGCTTAACAATATTAATCTGATCAGAGTAAGAGCCGGGTTGCCTGCAAAATCAATGACAGACTTCCCCAATGCAGATGCATTGATGGCTGAGCTTCAACACCAGGATTTACTGGAATTCTTTTTTGAACAAAAACGCTGGGATGATTTAAAGAGATGGTATAATCCGACCCAATTACAACAGCTATTCGTTGCTCATGAGAAGCAGGGTGCTGCAAACTTTTCTGCTAAATACTATGAATTCCCCATTCCGGCATCGGAGATTCAGACTAATCCGGCAATAAAACAAAATCCTTTGTGGCAATAATAAAAATTAAAGTAAAAGTATCGCCGGTCAACCGGCTGGCGATACTTTTTTTATGGTTCGTTTTAACGCTCGTGTCTTGCAATAACAAAAGGCACGAGATTGTTATTTCTGATCTTGAACAAACCAATGCGCTGATCAAGCGGATAGATATTCACACTCCGGTGAAAATGAGTGTCTATATTCGCTATTGGGAAACGGGCCATCAGGATTCTGTTTTTATTACTCCTTTCTCCAAGGGTACCTTAAACCACCATTTCATCTTGACCGGTTTACAACCTTTGACAAATTATACTTATCAAATTATTTCTACCATAAAAAATACAACCGTAAAGACGGAACGTAGTTTTACCACTAAAGATATTCCGCTTATCATTCATCAACTGGTAAATTTGCCTTATGATGATACCCAACATATTCCTCAGAAATTCCTGAATGGGTATGTAATAGTTTACAGGCGGGACGTACCCGGTGTATTAATGATAGTCAATGCCAAAGGGCATATCGTTTGGTATAAAGAAGCAGATAGTACGGGATTCAAAGTAGCTGCTTTCACTAAGCAAAATAACATCTTAGCATTAATGGCTCCTATGACCTATCCGACAAGCTACAGCAATGAAATACTCGAATTATCCTTAAACGGTGATACGCTTCTTGATCTCAAAAAGGGTGAAAACGGATTTACAGAAACGGCGCACCATGAAATACTGCTAAATGATTCCGGACATTTAGTTACTATAACACTGGAAGAAAAGCCATTTGATTTAAGCAAGATAGGCGGCACTAAAAATGATACGGTATCAGGAGATGGCATTTTGGTGATGGATAAGCGGGGAAACCGTTTATGGCGTTGGTCCGTGTTTGACACGGTCCATGTTTTAAAGATACCGGATATTTTGAAAAAGAAAAAGGACCTGATGCATGGCAACAGCCTGACTTATGATAATGATGGTAATTACCTTTTGTCTTATTACAATACCGGTCAGATATGGAAAATCAATTCAAAGACAGGAAAAGTGATGTGGAAATTTGGGAGGGGAGGAGATTTTAAGATTAATAATCCCAAAGATTGGTTCCAGCAATCGCATGATATTCAAAAGGTAAATAAGGATAATCTTCTTCTTTTTGAAAATGGGACTGATGATCAAACGACCCGTATATTGACGTATCGTTTAAATGAAAAAGAAAAGACAACTTCTCTTATAAAAGAAATAGCCTTACCCAAAAATTTATACACCCCTAAAATGGGAAGCACTTATTATCTGAATGATTCTACAGTCCTTGCCTGCAGTGCACAAACAGGAGAAGTTGTTTTAATTAATGATAAAGGTAAAATTCTTTGGCGTTTGAGAACATCTTTCAGGCCTTACAGAGCCGCATTTATACCATCCGATTCTCTGCACTTATGGAATTTGGAGAGAAATAATAACTAATATGAAGAAAGGAATTGCAGCAGTTGTAACAAGTGTTTTGTTGTTGGTAATCGTTTTTTCCTGTCATCAAAACCATGATAAAAATAATCAGGTTCAATTCGTAACGAATACTATCGTTTTTGATTCTTCCAAAGTTCCGCATACACCTTATGGTAGAGCCGTGTTATATGGGAGGGAACTGGTAATGAATACAGCCAAATATATCGGTCCGGATGGACTTGAAGGTAAATATGCTACCAATAAAATGAGTTGCAGGGATTGCCATCAGGATGGAGGCTTAAAACCTAATTCTTTCAGCTTAGTACTTACCCATGATGTTTATCCTCAATATCGTGCCAGAGAAGGGAAAATATTAAGCCTGGCAGAAAGAATAAATAATTGTATCAACAGGCCATTAAATGGAAGGTCCCTTCCTTTAGATAGTAAAGAGATGATTGCTTTTCTTTCTTATCTCAGATATATCAATAACGAATGGGGAAATGACACCATATTCAAAGAAAAAAAAGAAGATTCCCTCAATCTGCCGGATATGGCAGCCAGTCCTGAACATGGTGCCGTTTTATATCAGGTAAACTGTTCCAGATGTCATGGCGTAAACGGTTCAGGTCTGCTTAATGGAGATAAATCAGGATACCTGTACCCCCCCCTTTGGGGCGATAGCAGCTATCAGGCCGGATCAAGTATGCATCGTGTTATAAAATTAGCCGGATGGATAAAATATAACATGCCTTTTGATAGGGCCTTGCCTGGAAAACCTTTCCTTACTAATCAACAGGCATTGGATATTGCGGCATTTATTAATGATGATGATCTGCATAAAAGACCCGTCAATGACCGGGTAAATGATTATCCGGATATAAAAATGAAGCCCGTTGACTATGAAAAAGGGCCTTATGTGGATTCTTTCTCACAGAAGCAGCATAAGTATGGTCCGTATCCTCCTATTATTAAATATCTGAAAGAACATGACTTGAGAATCGCTTATTAGCGGGATGTTTTGAAGATTTCATCATTTCCCGAATGCGTTGCTTTTCATTCTTAACTCATGTTCCGCGAGAAGAAGGTGTATGATTGCAGTATAAAACCGTAAGATGTGGATAATTTCGTAGATTTATATACGCGAAAGCGATAAGACAAAAAATGAAATGTTCAGCTAGATGCTCAGGGAGTGCGGCCATCAATTCCGGTTTGACTATGTGGTAGCAGATAATTGGTATTCCTCAATCGAAAACATGAAGTTGTTGAAGAAATGATTAAAAACATAAACATAAAACCTTAGTATTAAATGTAAAAATAATGAATGGTTATACTTTTTTATCGAGGATCAC
>SCQV01000555.1 GCA_004299085.1 Chitinophagaceae bacterium
TGTGCCAGCAAATTGCTTCTATAAATAAAGGATAGATTTTTAAGCGATAGCTTTCCATCTGTTTGGGCAATCAACAGATTCAGATCATCGGGCTGTAGTCCTGTAACGGCCATGATCACTCCGATATGTATGGGAGTAATCACCAATGTTCCGGCTGTAACAGAAGCCACGGCGAAGTCGGAATTCACAGGATTGGTAATGGCCCTGTTTTGGAAAAGTTGATTATACAAACTATCACTTTCGTTGCTGTCTATATCCTGATAAAAGCTCAACAATTGGAAAGCGTCAAGCGACCTGGCATTTTGTAATTGCAAAAAATCCTTCAATTGCACCGCGAGGTTACCATCAATGTTACTATTACCTATCGCAGGAGATTGAATGATCGCATCAAGCTCCGTTATCTGAAGAGAAGTTTTTTTCCATAACCGGATGAAACGGTGCAGGTGGTCGAATTTGGTTGGGGTTAGATTAGTGATGTGTTGCTTATCGGTATCGCAGGAAAGATCATCGTGCTCAATCACGCTATCATGTACAGGATTGATAAATATGAGTCCGAGGAGAGACACTATATCGCTGTATGCCAATCCGGTAGCCTGTTCAAAATCGTCCACCTTTACGCTTGTTCCGGATGCAAGGGATCCCCAATAATTGACCTGATTCACAAGATCTTCCTGAAAGATCAACGTTCTTTCGGATTCGTTCACTTTTAAATAGGAATAAGCCTGATCAAGCTGGCTGTTTGAAGGTGGCCCGGAAGTATCGTGCTGGTTGGCAAATGCTGTAACCAGGTCTGTTTTTAATACCCCTAATTTTTGAAGATAGAGTTCTCCTTCCATTTCAAACAAGTCGAATGGCAGCGTAAAAGGGCGCTGAGCAGCTTTTAGCTTATTATAGGCAGGAACATTTACATACTCCGGATTTGAACCAATTTCACCGGAACTCAACAGGGTTTGATGGAGGAGCTGCACGGTGATACCGCTGCCGGTGTTAGTCGCCTTGAGAGTAATTAAACTATCACGCATCATCCAGTGATCTTCAGTTACATCATTAGTTCCATTGTAACGGGACGAGGAATATTTTTCAGAAACCCAGGCATTGGAAGTAACTAAATTTGCGATATTCTGAAAGGAAGCGGCAGTAAACTGGTTATTAATTTCAGTGAGCAGGCTCGCATCAATGGCTCCCTGTACAAACTTTGGAAGAAATGAAGCCGCCAGCGTAACAATTGGAGGCTGAATGTAATCTTCCATCAGTTCACAGGAAATATCAATATAAGGAATTTCCGTATTGGTATTATCACAATCCAAATCAATATCGCCAATATCCGGACGCCGATACAACAAAAGGTCTTTCACGGATACTCCGGTCATGGAAGAGTTACGTTCGTCCAAAAAGTGGAGAATATCAGCAAGATAAGCTGCAGCGCCATACACGGAATTACATTCATTGCATTGGCAAAAATCTCCATTGCCAAATAAGGTCTGCAAATTAGGCACTTCCACCGTCAGGTTCTGGATGGCCGTTTTGTAATCGGGGAAAACATTGAGGGCAGAAGCATCAGAAAGTGATTTTAGATTTGTCGCTACCGCCAAGGTCTGAGCATAAGTTTGCTTTGCTTTCTGAAAAATATCAGCGGCTTGCTCCTGTCCCAAGTTTCCTCCATATTTTTTTACAAAATTATCCTGCCCCATTGAGTAAATCTGAGCGGCTGAGTGGATGTTGTTTGCCAACAAGGTGTTAGTAGATTTATAATCCGGTGAAAGGCGAAAGACTCGTTGTACTTTTCTCAACTGTTCAGTCGTAGCCGCATCAGGGCTAAATGTGTTGGCATTGGCTTTTGTAAAGCTTCCAATCCGGGAGTTCAGGAGATCGAATTGCGGATTATTTGTCAGCAATTGGGTGATGGAAGATGCTCCACCCACCGAACTCTTGGTATCCTTTGTGAGGTTGGCAACAAACGTCGCGGTAGGAAAGCGTTTGGTTACATTTTGCTCCAGGGCGGCAGCATAATTCTTTATCTTTTCCTCGTTAGTGTTTCCGGCGGTTCCTGCCGGAGGAGTAATGCCGGCGGTTTTCAATATCCCTTCCCAATCCGCTGCATTGAATTGTACAAGCGAAAGCAGAGAATCCAGATTCCGAATGTCCTGTTTGTCAGTAAGGTAATTTGATAATGGAACAGAATTATTGGTAAGACTAAAAAGTTCGGAAGAAACGCTTCCGGTTGAACCTGTATTGGCAGCAGCCTGCTTTAAGATAGCGGATAGTTGTTCCCGGATAGTCGGTAATTGCTGAATGATATTATAAGGAATAATATTCTCATCAATTGCTTTTTGTAAGGCATTCATCAAAATACTGATATCCGTATGTACGATGCCGTTATAGATAGTAGTTACCATTGTTTCAAAGTCACCTCCGGCAATAGCTGTAGTGATATTATTGAGCGCCCCGTTTGGAATACCTTCACGCAGTAGTCCGTAAAATACCTCCGCAGCGATTTTTGATGATACGTCGAAACGGAAAGCCATTGCGATATCTTCAATCTTATCTTGAGGAAGCCCTGTTTTATTTACAAGGAAGCTGATATCTTCAGTCTGGCTGTTTTCGGTAAGAGAAGACAAGGGTAGCTGACCTGTAAAAGGAGTGATCGCAGCCACCATTTGTTCAAATTCACTTGGACCGGTGTATGCTTGTGTGGCGAGATCTATATCTATTTGCAGCCCGGGCGCTGCATTGAAATGTACGTCGCTTTCTTTTAACAAATGCTCTTTTTTGTCGTAAACCCTTATAAAGACGTCGGCAGCCTCTTTATCAGTTACGGCAAACTGGCGGCGGGAATAGGATATCTCGTAATACCCTGCTTCATTAGTCCTGGTTTTTCCCAATAGTTGTTCACTGCGGATATCTTTGTCAAAAGCCTCGATGACTGTTCCTGTCATTGGTTTCTGAAACTGGTCTCTCACCGTGCCATACACCTTGTAATGGCTTGTGGCAGAAACATTGGAGGAAGATGAAGTTTGCATGGTTATAATAATTAATGGATGAAAGAATGATGGATTATTTCTTTTTCTCTTTTTTGGAAGCAGACGGAAAAGTGACGGTAAATACTCCCATTACTCCGGATCCCAGGATTGGCTGAGTAAATGAACCTGTGACCGTACTTGCCGGATCCGCTGCATTGAATTTAGGGCTGAAAGGGCTTGACGGTGCAACCGGACCTGCCTGATAAAATCCTTTCAACTTAAAATCCAGCAGGGCAGTTCCCACTTTGTGGGTTACATCCACTGAAACACCTAACGAGGTATTTGTAGCGGTATCTGTTTTCTTATATTCAAAAGTGGGGCTTACTTTAACCTCCGGCGAAACTTTATATTCCAATTCTGCTTTCACGCTCTTTTCATTACCAAAGCTCCCACCTGCTTTAATGCTTCCCTTATCTCCTTTTAATTCGACTTCCCCGCTGTAAGTACCTTTTCCTGTTTTATCATCCTCTTTGTAGCCGAGGTCAAGCTTGAGCTTGTCGTCCAGCAACCCCTTAGAGGCCAGTCCCAGTAAAAGAGAAAGCGCATCAAACCCCAATGCCCTTGCCGGAGTCTTACCCACTATGGGAATATCCAGTTTGGGATTATTGACAGTCAGCAATGTAAGGGCACCAATGGTTGGGAGAACAAATAATCCACCGCCTATTAAAAGCGACGCGCGATTATCTTTATCATTCCATTCCTTCAAAAAATCCGTCTTAAGCTTTGAAAGCTCCGGATCAAGCAAATTAGATTCAAGCAGCTTCAGTTCAGGACTTGTTTTTGCTACGTCCCATAAAAAACCGGCTGCTTTACCGGAGTCTTTCCCAAGCTGGCTTCCCCAGGATTGGTAAGAATAAGGAAAAGAATAGTTAAAGGAAGGGGCTGCAGTTGGCGGAGTGGAGGCAGGTTTTGCAGGCTTTTCCTGATTGGAGGTATTGCCGTCAGTGCCGCCGGGATCATATAGCTTTACAGGATTATTTGAAACATACGCATACAGATTCAGCCCATCCATCATCCCTGCCGGATCAATAGTGGTCCACCTTACCAGCCACGGTATATAATATCTTGCCCCGTGATAATACAACCCGCTCTCTTCATCTCTTTCTTTGCCGGTATAGCGATAACGTTTAGGGGTATCCGTTTGATTACGGCCCGCCTGGTATGCAGTGCTTCCAAAGGGATAATATTCTTCATAGGAAATGACAGCCGGATTATTAGAGTCGCCATCTATTTCAAGGCAGCTTGTTTGAAGTTGATTAGTGTACTGGTACCTTATTAAGAAGACTAACCCCGCGTCCGTGCCCTGCGTGCGTGTTTCCACCAGGGCGATCCGTTGTTTCTCATCAAGGATGTGGAGCGTTTCTCTTTCCAATGTCAAAGTTCCTCCCCGCTCCTCCTTATAAACTTCATAGTTGCCAAAATACAACCGTTCTTTAATCAGTTGCCTATTTTCAATTACTTTGCGCACCCGCTGTCCGGAATAGTCGTAAACATAATAGGCAGTACCCCCCCCACCAAGATCCACTTGCTGAAGTTGATCAGCAAAATTCCAGGCAATAGGGAAAATACCATTCTGCAGATTCAGCATATTGCCATGTGCATCATAGCTGTAATTTGTTGAAACGGCTCCAACCTGCATTTTCACCAGTTGATTATTAAAGCTGTTGTAATTGAATGTCTTTGTCCACCTGTTCTGAAATGTTCCGTTACCGGCATTATGAATCATCTTCAGCATATTGCCCGCTTCATCGTATTGGTAGGATTCCATGTACTGCTGCATAGCATTCATATCCCCCTGAAGCGTTAGCCGCGCTCCACTTCCATTTTGCGTTTTATCGGTATCAAACTGATCACTTGCCAGGTTTGATCCCGCATATTCCCTTCCGTAAGCTGACAAGAGCCGGTAAATGGCATCATATTCAAATTTATTTCCCGGATCTACACCGGCATTATTGAAGAAAATGGTTTGTTGTGCATTATCCCGGATCTGCGCCACATTGGCTACTGGATCATAAGTATAATTTAAATCCTGCAAGATATCTGCGCCCTTGTTCCTGGTAGTGAGCAGGCGGGTTAAACGATAGGTTATTTCGTCATAAGTATAATTAGTGACAGTATTATTTCCATATAATATTTTTTCCCGCTGGCTTTTGGCATTATAAACAATATTTACAATAAACGGGACGGTGGTATTTTGGTTTTTGATGAAGACATTCAACTGCTTCAGCATATCGCTATCATCATAAGAGGGAAATAATTTACTGCCGTCCGCCAGATCATTTTCAACCAGCTTATTGACTGCATTGTAGTGTGCTGTAGCCGAAAAAGTTTCCGTTTCGAGCAGAGAAGTGGCATCAATAACATTCCAATCAACTATATTCTTATAGTCAGAAGCCAGTTGTTTAAAGTTGATTTTTACATTTCCTTTAAAATCGTACGCTACTGTTTGCGACAGTCCCGACTGGTCAAAGACCTGGAACAGCCTGCCACGGAGGTTCATCACCGTATCGTTAGGCTGATTTTCACCATACACATTATGAATGATTAATTTTTCCGGTGAAGGATTAGAAATATCTTCTGTAAGCCATTGCTGCAAAGGCCGGTGCAGATCGTCATATACTGACCGGAACTGATGTTTACGGCTATCCCAGGCGTACAACGTTTCGTTCATGACACCGGGGAAAACCCAACGTCCCCCGCCATCCATGCCATTACTGTAAATATTTCTCCCTGTCATATCATAATGGTGCTGCATCACCGTATTATTCCGGGCATCCACAGCAGCCAGCAGATTACCCATTATATCCAAAAGAGATTTGGAAGGATATTTTCCATCCGCTCCATTATCCGCAATGGTATAAAAAACTCTTCCCATGGAATCAAAATGGGATTGAAAGGGAGTATGAGCATGCTTTGCAGCCAGCCAGGCAGCACGGGTTTCCGGATCAGTGGGTTCAGGCGATAAAGGATTCGGACTTCCGCGATCTGAATACCATTGGCTTTGCAATACGGTGTCATTCTCATCCCATGATTGCTGTTGCCATGCATCAAAGGCTACAAAAGAAAAAGTACCATTAGCTCGATCTATCCTGATATTCCTTCCTAATGCATCATAATAAAAAACCGGGGAAAATCCTATCCCTACCAACTGTGCCTCAGATTCAAACTGAAAGGTGGTGCTGAAAAACGGTTCATACTGTTTTACAGGATTCCCTTTATTATTATAGATCGTTCTACCACTCGTGATCCACCGCATATTGGGTGAAGTATCCACCTGAACAATGGCGCCGTTTTGCCATTGAAGCGCAACCCCCGGTTCCGCTTGTGCTTTCATTTGCATAACTCCGCCCATCCCATTAGAATAGCCTACACTCAAGAACACACGGCTGTTTTGTCCTTCGGGCAGATCACTGATATGTGTTTCCCGAATAACAGAAATGAAGGCGGCAGGAACGGAATTATTTACCCAGGCAAAAAGATCATAATAGAAAAAAGTAGTTGCCTGCTGAAGAAATTTTTGCGGATTGCTGATCACCTCCTGGGTATTCGCCGGCACAATCATGTTATAAGCGGAAAGCGAAGCATCGCCATGTGCCCCGTCGCTCTCTTTTCCGTAAACAGAAGTAGCAATAACCATAGCCAGCTCATCCGTGATCGCTTCACTGAAATTATCATTGGCGTCTTTCAACCTGGCAGGTTGCAACACCCGGTAATCCACTGTATCAACAGTTATCATATTCTGCAAGGCATCTTCTGTCTGCATCAGGAGCAGGGAATAATTATCGTATCCAAGCTTTGTTTCTTTGCCGGATGCATCTTTGATGATAACAGGAAGATAAAACCGTTTCCGTGCATCACTTACTGTTTCAGCAGGATTTAAATAAACTTCCGTTCCCGAAGGGATCCACCAGTTAATGCCGTCCGGTCGCGCATATTGTGCTGCTGTAAGCATCATTGCGGTAATCCGGTTGCCGGCCAGGAAGTTCAAAAGGGACGGAGTGAATGCAAGCTGGTAACTTTGGCTGAGCAGGCCCATGGTATCCATTTGCTGCAAGGGCAAAGAAGTAACCAGATCATTAGCCAGATAAAAAGTTTGCCTGCCGTCAATCAACCGTTTTTGTGGTGTCAGATTGTTGGGAGTAATCTCAGATCCTATTTCTGCTGCCGCCAAAAAAGCGTCCAGTAATTCTGTAGTTTGAAAAGCATTTCCGTTTGAAGGATTCATTCCTGTCAATTCATACATCTTTGTTTCCGCCTTTAACGGAATACGGTAAGCGCCCACCTGATCAATATAATTGGTGAAACTGTTAACGGTAAATGCGATATGTCTGTTGGACTGTTCTTGTTGAACGTCCGCCGGAAGAGTACTATCTGCTATTTTCCTTCCATAATTCACGGTGGCTGATTTCAAAACATTACCGAAATCGTCCGTTTCCAGGGTGAGAGAATGTCCAACACGCGGATCATTCATATTTCTTTCATCATAAAAATCAGCCGTCTCGCTTTCCAGCGCCAGAAAAACGGCATAGTGCCTATTCATCCTGGGTTGCAGTAATTTAATCAGACAATTGCGAGTAGCCACCGAAAAAGGATTAGCTTCATTTGAAGCTCCATCCAGGGCATATATTTCCTGCCGCAGCACTATCCCTTTACAGGCACGAACTGCTTCACGATATTCCATTGCGGACATCCCATCCGGAAGCGGGGATTGCGGAAGATCGAATTCAAAAGGGCCCCGGTTATACTCTTTTTGATATTGGTGAATGATAGTGCTTCCCCGTATAAAAGCACCCACATCATACCACGTGATAATTTTCACCGGAGCCTGATGGAGGTCTTTTTCCACCACGTTGTTCGCACCTGAAAGGCTAAAGCTTTCAAAGTCTTCCGAATCCGTTTGTTCCACTCTCCCAAAGCCTCGGAATTCTTTTTCGGGATGATCATAATATCCGTGATGATAAGTGTAGCTATTCGTAAAATACGTCCCTGCCACACGGTCGTTGATCATGACTTTGCTCACGCATTGAACGGGAAATGAGAGCCGGGTGATCCAAGGTGTGCCTGCCAGTTTATCAGCAAGATAAAAAGTGGTAGAACTTTTATATTCCCAACTCACTTCCTTTCCAAAATTGTTTTGATAACCGCTAAGAAGAAAAGGCTTTTTTCCTCCCATCAGATCAATGTACCGGAGAGGAGCTTCTTCGTAAGCGGGCAGAGCGGAAGACCAAACGAGGCAAGCGGTTCCATTGCCGGTAAAATCTACTGCGGATACCTGGTCTGCCCGGACGGTGGAAGGGAAGCTGCCGATGTTTATTGCTTCACTCCAGGCATTACCGCTGAGATTGATCCACGCCCTGCATCCGTCTTTGCTCAAGTACAGCATATCAGTAGCGCCGGTACCGCTGATGTCCGCCAGCCTGAGTAATGAAGGATCAAACAAATCCGGTGAATCAAACGCAGGTGAAAAGTCCATATTCACCTTAGCACCAAATCGTCCGTATCCTGTATTAGGCCAGTAACAAATATCCCCGTTCCGTACACGTACAATATCTGTGAGGCCATCACCGGTCATATCTGCGAGGAAAATGCTTTCCGATGAATCATTAAAAACCATGGCAGGACCGCTCTCTTCATCGAATGGTTTGGGAGAGATTCTTGCATCGTCATATCCCTGCTTTCCCCGGCTGGCATACCAGGTAAAAATATTTTCTCCGGAGATAATGATTTCAGGTCTGCCATCGCCGTCAAGATCAAGAAA
>SCQV01000556.1 GCA_004299085.1 Chitinophagaceae bacterium
GCATTTAAGCAAATGGTCTATGCCCGATCAATTTATTTTCTGTAGCGAAATACCCAAAACAAGTGTAGGAAAAATAGATAAAAAGCTAATCAGAACACAACTGATTGAAAAGCATGAACATCCTGCTTAAGATACAAACAAATCAGTCATCATATTCAATCAAGTGATGTAAGATATATTTTTAGAATCAGGCATTTAATGATCATAGATGGGTGCATCCCCTAAAAACCACCTTTACTTTGTGCGCTTTGTGGCTTAGTGGGAAATTAAGGAACCCCAATCATCCCGGTACGTGAGTGCATCCCCTAAAAACCACCTTTACTTTGTGACCTTCGTGGCTTAGTGGAAAATTAAAAAACCCCGATCATCCCAACGCGGGAATACATCCTCTAAAAACTATCTTTGCTTTGTGCACTTGGTGGCTTAGTGGGAAATCAAGAAATCTAAATCATCCCACGCGGGAGTGCATCCTCTTTCCACCGACTATTTTAATCTATTTACCTATCAAATTTTGAAGGTAAATCTTTAATACATTTCCTTTGCATAAAAACAGAAGCATGGAACTAATCCTAAATGTCAGCAACCTTCGTAAAACTTATGCTTCCAAAAATAAAGTAGTGGAGGCAGTAAAGGGAATTAATCTGCAAATCAAACGGGGGGAAATATTTGGTTTTCTGGGTCCGAACGGCGCCGGAAAAACGACTACTTTACGGATATTAGCCACGCTGTTAACTCCCGACAGCGGAGAAGCCATGATTGCAGGTTATGATCTGTTGCGTCAACCTGAGAAAGTTCGTTCAAGGATTGGTTATGTCAGTCAGGCGGGCGGCAGTGATCGTCTTGCAAACGCAAGAGAAAACCTGATAATGCAGGCTCAACTTTATGGCTCTAAAAAATCTGTCGCTTTGGAAAGAAGTGAATGGCTCATCAATACATTTGATTTAGCTGAAATAGCCAATCGTAAAGTGGAAACCTATTCAGGCGGCCAGCGCCGCCGTTTAGATGTGGCGCTTGGGATGGTTCATACACCAGATCTGCTTTTCTTGGATGAACCCACAACAGGATTGGATCCTCAGAACCGCGCAAGGATGTGGCAGGAAATACGCCGGCTAAAAAAGGAAGGTGTCACCATTTTTCTGACTACCCATTATATGGATGAAGCAGATATACTTTCAGATAATATCGCTATCATGGATAGGGGAGAAATTGTTGCCGAAGGTACTGCCAAAGAATTAAAAAGGAGAATTTTAGGAGACAGCGTCATGTTGGGATTGAGAGAAAACGGAGAAATTCGTGAAAGAGCCATCACCCTTTTAAAAAGCCAGCATTTTGTTCGTGAAGTAAATGAAAACGACAATGGGCTTCATTTATTTGTAGAAAATGGAGAAGAAGTTTTGCCACAAATACTGCGTTTGCTGGATAAGGAAAATATTGGATTAAGAACGATTTCATTATCCCTGCCCACATTGGATGATGTATTTTTAAAAGAAACAGGACACGCCTTGCATGAAGAATAAAGGAGGAAGCAGCAGTAAGCAGGCAATGGCAGTAAGCAGGAATTCAATCTATACTATTCAGACATTTAAAATGATATTTAATTGAGAAATGTTTAATATTCATTCAATATAGTATAGTTAAGATAGAACCACGAATTGTCATGGTGAGCGAAGTCGAACCATGGCGGGAATACGTATTCGGTCTTAACTAAACGATATTGAATGATAAATATTCAATGCTCAATATTCTCCGAAGGTTCAAAGAACTCCTTTGGAGAGCCCTTTGGGCAATATTCAGTGTTCAATATTCAATATTCAATGATCAATGTTCAACTTTCAATATTCAATAACTAAATAACTAACTATGAAATTTCTAACTGCTGTAAAACTTTATTATTCCCGCAAGATTAAAGAAGCTTTGCGTAATCGGGCATTTTTAGGAATGACATTAGGAATACCCATCATGTACTTGGTATTTTTTGCTCCGTTACTTAAAAACTTAGTCGGAGGATTTGGTTTTCCATCCGGCAATGTGCTGAATATGTTCATGCCTGGATTGCTATGCATTCTGGCAGTATTTGGCGGATTATTCGTTGGATTTGGATTATGCGAGGAAATCCGAAATGGTATTATAGAACGTTTCCGGGTGACACCCACCAGCAGGCTGGCTATTCTGCTTGGGCCCGTATTTCGTGATGTAACTGCCTTATTAGTTCAAGCTGTTCTTCTAACGCTGATAATGATCCCGTTTGGCTTACAGGTTCATTGGGGCGGGCTGTTGGTGTTGCTTGTCCTGATGGCCATGACCACAGCGCTGTTCGCTTCTTTTTCTTATACGCTCGCCTTAAAGCTGAGAAACGAAGACGCTATTGCGCCCATTTTACAGGGAATTTCTTTACCTATTTTATTGTTAGCCGGCTTTCTGTTGCCTATGAGTCTGGCGCCTAAGTGGCTGCAGATAGTAGCTCACTTCAATCCGGTATATTATTCTGTAGAAGCAGGCCGCGTGTTAATTAATGGTAATTTTCACAGCGCCTCTATATGGCAGGCATTTGCGGTAACCACACCATTAATGTTGCTTGTTTTTCTTTGGGCGGCACGCTCTTACAGGAAGGTGGTAGCCTAAGGAAATCATCAGAAGAATCTTCCGGGCATCTCGAAAAACCACCTATAGATTCGTGGGAACCAGCCTGCCCGGCTGGCAGGTCCGTGCTATTCGTGGCTAAAAAGGGCTAAAAATAAGGTTTTGAGAGATGCCCTTCTGAAATTCCATCATGAATAATGAAATAAATAATTTGCCAGACAGTGAACATCGGAAAATAGGTTGTTATAGTGTTTTATATGGAAAAGAAAAACTCTGAGCGATAACGAGTCTTGTTGAATATTGAGCATTGAAAGCGCTTTAAAAGATGAGTAATGATCAACTTCAGAACTCCTGATCTCTCGCAAAATGAAAACGCGTGAATTTTGTCATCATCGCATTGCGATCCGGCCTTAGAAAAAAAGCAGCCTGCCCTGCCTTAGGCATGGGTGAAGAAAATTTACAGGGAAGGCGTGAAAATGAAATCAATGTTCCAATGTGAAAAGATATCACAAAGCCGGTAAGTCCTCCTAATGCATGGATGTAGGCAAATGCTTGAGCTATTTCAT
>SCQV01000557.1 GCA_004299085.1 Chitinophagaceae bacterium
ATCAAAAAATCGGAGATCAGAGATGTGTTTGTTATCCCTTATTCGCCAATTGTCCGCAGGCTGCATCAATATCTTTTCCCCGGCTGATTCTCAAACGCGCATTGACGCGGTGTTTTGTTAAATACTCCTCAAATGCTTTTATTTTTTCCATGGAGGGTTTCTCATAATGTGCCTGTTCAATGGGATTATATTCGATTAAATTGATCACCTTCACCGGTACCTGCCGGTATAATTTAATTAATTCATCTGCTTCTTTAAAGCTGTCATTGAAATCTTTGAAGAGGATATATTCAAAGGTAATTTCATTTTTAGTCTGCTGGTAAAAATAATTCAATGCCTCTATCAGAGATTGTATATTATTTTTATCATTAATAGGCATAATCTGGCTCCGTTGTTTATCATTGGGTGCATGCAGTGATAATGCCAGGTTAAAACGTACTTTGTCATCGCCTAATTTCTTAATCATTTTAGAAATCCCGGACGTAGATAGGGTAATGCGCCTTGGCGACATGGCTAATCCATCCGGCGATGTAATTCGTTCGATGGATTTCATCACATGCTGATAGTTAAGCAAAGGCTCTCCCATGCCCATATACACAATGTTCGTCAGCCTTTTGCCTGCACTTTCCAAGGATTGTTTATTAATCAGACAAACCTCATCATAGATTTCATCAAAATCCAGATTCCTTTGCCTTTCTAAATAACCGGTAGCGCAGAATTTACAATTAAGGCTGCATCCGGCCTGAGAAGAAATGCAGGCTGTTTGCCTTGTTCCGGTAGGGATGAGCACTCCTTCCACTTTATTCCCATCATGCAGCAAAAAGCTGCTTTTCATAGTACCATCTTTGCTTATCTGTACATGATCAATTTTCACCGAAGGAAAAATAAAGTCCTGCGATAATTTTTGGCGAAGCGAATTGGAGAGGTTGGTCATTTCCTCAAATGTACCGGCATGGTTTACCCACAGCCAATCCCAGATTTGTTGTGTACGGAACTTTTTCTCATCTGCCTGAAGCAAATATTCAGACAATTCCTCCTTAGTAATCTTACGGATATTTTTCTTCCCTGTTTCCATGAGGGTGCAAAGGTAGGAAAGTTTAAAGGTGGAAGCGTTCGAAAGTTTGAAGGTGGAGTACACTACCCTGGTAATGCTTCATTCTGAGGGATCAGTGGATAATCTGCCATCAAAAGCCCGTTTTTCATTCCGGCGAGTTGGGCGGCTTTACTTATGGTAATCTTTTGTGATTGAGATAATAGAATGGCCAGAATTACTTTTATTAGTTTTTTAAATCATTTTCAGATTCATTCAGAGCCAAAAGAATGTCATTTGGTAAATCCACAGATATAATTCGAATACTCATCTTTTTTATCTTTATCCAAATTTAAACATTTTTTGGTAAGTGTGTGAAAGATTTCAAAAGATAAATATCAACCAGGTGGCTGTGTTCTTTTTTACAATACTTTGACTTCGCTCAGTATAAACGCCGGCTTACATCTCCATTGCTCCTCCCCAAGTGGTTCCATTGCGTTTAAGTCTTATTTGTTAATGGCTGTTATTTTTCTTCCAATATTTTCAGTAGTCGTTGGTTAAGATACAATTTTTCTTTCCCAACTTTTACTGATTTCAAAAATCCGTTTTCTTCCAGTGTCTGTAAGTAATTGCCGACTGTTTTCGGATTGCCAATGTGTTCGTCAATTAAGTGTCGCCGCTTGGTGTAAGGCAATCGGAACAGAATCTCAACTAAGTCCTTTGAATAAACTTTGGGCAGTTTAGTTTTAATCTCGTTTGCCGTTGTGGCGATGGTCGTGGTGATTTTATTTAGTCGCTCCAAACCTTTCGATGAAGTCTCTTCAATCATATCTAACATATACAAAATGTAACTTTCCCACTTGTTGTTTTCGGTTACGCCACGCAATTTTTGGTAATAGTCGGCTTTGTGTTTTATGATGTATTCGCTCAAATAAATGGCAGGTGTGTTCAACAAGCCCGAAAGCTTGAGATACAGCAACAATAAAATTCTTCCTGTTCTTCCGTTTCCGTCCGAAAACGGGTGAATTGCTTCAAACTGATAGTGCATTAACGCCATTTTGATAAGTGGGTCAATGTTTTCACTTTCGTTGATGAACGTTTCTAAGTTAACCAATTTTTCCCGGATAACTTTTTCGCCACTTGGCGGTGTATAAATTACTTCGCCTTTGGTGTTGCTTAATGTTGTGCCGGGTGTATTACGAATGGAAGCTGTATGTTGCTTAATGCACTGAACAATGCTTACACAAAGATTTGTTGTGATAAACGGTTTTTTCTTTAACTGTTCCAAGCCCAACCAAAGAGCCTCTTTATAACTCAAAACTTCTTTGATGGCTGAATTTTCAATTTTTCTGTCAGCGACCAACGATTTGTAAAGTTCATCATTGGTAGTGATGATGTTTTCCACTTCCGAACTCGCTTTTGCTTCTTGTAAATAAATGGTGTCTAAAAACAAGGTCGGATTAGGCAAATTGAGTAGAGTTCCATTCAGTTGAGCCAAAGCCCTGCCCGCAGAAATTGTTTTGCGAAGAATGCTTTTCGTTTCTATGTCTGCCTTTGGCGGCAGCAATGGCAAGTCATTATACGGTATTTTACGGTCAAATTTGCTCATTTGTTCAAGTGTAAGCGTTGCGCTCGTTTTTAATACGAGGGTAAAAATACTAAATTTTTACTCTCGTTCAAGCGATAATGTCAAAATTTACCCTCGTTCTTTTTTGGCTGTTAGTTGTTAATGTCATAAGTTTTCTTTACCAATTCCGAAAGTTTAAGCGTTTCAATAAAAGTCGCCTTTAATCCGTTTGTCAAACGGATTGATGTTGTCAAAATGCCAACAGTCAAAAAATGTAGTCAGTAATGATGTTCGTGATAAAGTTGGTGTTGTCGTAGGCAATTGAGGAATGAACGCCATCAGTCATGTGAAACTAAAAAAATAGATACCGGTTAAAAAATAACCAACAATTACTTTTCTTTCTTCCTCTTAGCTGAGAGATAAAATCTCTATATTGAATCCCTATAATAATACTTACAGCTACCGAAGCACCTGGGCTGAGCGTAGCCGAAGCCTTAGTTCAATACTTCGACTTCGCTCAGCATAACCCCTGACTTAAATCGCAATTCCGCTATACTCCATTGCGTTTAAGCCTTATTTGTTAGGCATAGTAATTTTTATAGTTGTCGAATTTGTAATTCATTAAAGCGTATTTGTCGTCTAATTCTTTTGGTCAGATAACTAAATTCTATGTTGGTGATTTGATTGTTTCTGTTTTGAATGTCAATGACAAGATTTCCTTCTAAATTATTTTCCGCTGGAATATTGATAGGTTGTCTTGCGTCAATTTCGTCGTCCGTGAGGTCAGCAACAGCGGGAAAAACAATTTGTGTTGAGCCACCTTGCGTAAAACGTCCACCACCTACCATTGTAGAAATTCCTTGTAAGAAGCTATAGTTTGGTATGGTTGTAATTCTTAAATTATTGATTGGATTTGATGTTTTGTTAATAAAGTCAACTCTGATAATTGCGTGGTCGTGTCCGTTGTTTGTTCCAATAAATGATTGATTGTGATTAATGGTTATTTTGAATTTCTTTCTTATGAGAAAATTCCAAATAAGTCCAAAAGCCCCAATAACAAAAGCCAATAGCAGTGGCCAAAGAAAATTGTCCCAAAAACCACTCGTGTTGATAAGGCTTGTCATGTCTGTTTATAATAGTTTCATAATTGTCTATTTGTGTCGGTCGTAATTATTGTGCCTAACTCGTAAATACACGTATGTTTCCTATTTTTAAACCCTTTTTACCCAATTAAAATCCTTTTATAAATCAAATAAATATATCTTATAGAGTTACTGCGCGCTTTGTATTGTCAAATGTTTATTGAGTGCTTGAAAACAATACAAAATTCGCATCATTCTTCTTCAAAGAAATTGCCTCATTGGTCATTGAATTTTTTCTCCTACATCCTTTCCGGCACGCTTATCCCCAGCAATCCAATGGAATAAGATATATCCTGTGCAACGGCTTTGCAGAGTAGTAACCGTAAGATTTTCTTTTCTTCGTTTTCCGCTTTGGTGACGGAATGTTCTGTGTAAAAGGTATTGAAGATTTTAGCTAATTCGAAAGCGTAGTTAGCGATAATGGAAGGGTCCATTTCCAGAGCAGCATTTTCTAAGGCTTGTTCAAATTTCTCTAATTGGATGATGATGGATTTTTCCAAAGGCAATAAAGGTTGTTGAAATGCCGGAATGCCGGAATGTTCTTCTGCTTCTTCTTTTCTTAAGATAGACTGAATGCGGGCATAAGTATATTGCACAAAAGGTCCGGTGAAACCGTGGAAGTCAATAGATTCTTCCGGATTGAAAACCATTTTCTTTTTTGGATTTACACGCAGCAAATAAAATTTGGCAGCGCCCATGCCCAATATTTCGTATAAAGCAGACAGTTCTTTTTCTGAAAAATCATTTACCTTCCCTAATTCCCGTGTATGTTTTTCTGCAGTAGCTATCATTTCATCCATCAGGTCATCGGCATCTACTACGGTTCCTTCCCGGCTTTTCATTCTGCCGCTGGGTAATTCCACCATGCCATAGCTCAGGTGGTCAATACCGGCAGCATAAGGTTTACCCAATTTTTGTAAAATCAGCTTCAGTACCGTCATGTGGTAATTCTGCTCATCGCCAATTACATAAATGCTCCGGTCTATGTGATAATCGTCATATTTTAATTGTGCAGTGCCTAAATCCTGCGTCATATAGACAGAAGTACCGTCTGCCCTCAGCAACAGCTTTTCATCTAATCCGTCTGCGGTTAAGTCCACCCAAACGGAGCCGTCTTCTTTTTTGAAAAAAAGATTTTTTTCTAATCCTTCTTCTACAATACGTTTACCTAAAAGATACGTTTTACTTTCATAATACATTTTATCAAACGATACGCCCATTCTTTGATAAGTTTCATCAAATCCTTCATATACCCAGCCATTCATTTTTGCCCACAGCTCACGGGTTTCTTTGTCGCCTTGTTCCCATTTTACCAATAGTTCCTGCGCTTCTTTCATAATGGGTGCTTCCTTTTCAGCCACCGCTTTATCCGTTCCTTTGTTTACAAGATGTTCAATTTGCTCTTTATAAACGTCATTGAATTTTACATAATAATCTCCCACTAAATGGTCGCCTTTTTTGCCCGTACTTTCCGGTGTCTCTCCGTTACCGTAATGCAGCCAGGCAATCATGGATTTGCAGATATGAATACCCCGGTCATTCACTAAATTAGCTTTAATGACATTATAACCGGATGCTTTTAAGATATTGGCAATGGAAGATCCTAAGAAAATATTCCGCAGATGACCTAAGTGCAAAGGCTTATTGGTATTAGGCGAAGCAAACTCCACCATTACTTTTTTGCCATTGGATAGTCGTTTTTTATCTGTATTTTCCGAAAGGCTGTTTTTCAGGAAAGAAACATAATAGCTATCGGCAACGGTCAGGTTCAGAAAACCTTTTACTATATTGTATTTTTGAAAAATACCGGGGAAATTGGATACAAGCCATTCGCCAATGGCCCTTCCGCTCTCTTCCGGTTTCTGTTTCGTGAATTTTGAAAGTGAAAACATTACAATCGTATAATCTCCTTCAAAATCCGGCTTGGTTTCATTAACGGTTAATTGTTCCGGTGATAATTCCTGATGATAAAGGGTTTTAATAGCCTGAATGCCTGCCCGCCTGATTTCCTGAAGTAAACTCATAAAGTTGTTTGAGAATTGCAAAAATAAGTTTTCACCATTAATAAATCAATATCGTTTAGTTGATGGAAATACACTAATTATTCGTTTCGGCTACGCTCAACGAACTTCAGGGCGCTGAGCGTAGTCGAAGTGATGTTCTGAATGCCTGACTGAACGACATTGATCAATATAAAGTCCGTTTTGGCGTAATTTTGGCGGGTTTTAATGAAAGAAAGAACAAGATGAATAAAAGAATAAGATTACTTTTCCTGATGATGGCATTTGCAACAGCAGCTTGCAATGGAAATAAAAGCGGTGTCACTTTCAATACTAACGCAGGGAAAGACAGCAGCGTTACTTTTGATATTTCTCCTGATTCGGCAGCCAGAATTTCGGTAAAAATTCCGGATACGATTGTTTTGAAAATGGATTCTACCGGCAAAATCGGCTGGTCTGACAGGCTTATAAAGCTAACAGATTTACAACAGCAGGTGCAGGATTCCCTGCTGAATATATATATCAAAAGCGGAAAGCTGCCTGCCAGTCTGGATGTTCAATATCTCGGCACCGTGACGATGGGTATCCGCGGAAATGCGGACGATATGATACGCCAGGCGCAGATAGTTCTGAGAAATGTTATTTCCGTAAAAACGCTCAATAAAGCTTTCGGCTCACTGGATTCTGCTGCACAAAAGAAGTTTCAGGAACAGTATCCGGTTTTGTTCCAAAATTATTATTAAGCCTCATTAACAGCCCTTTTCCCAAAAACCTGCCATTATTGCATGACAGCCCCGCTTGGCATAATGATTGGATACGTTCCTAAGTCGAATTAAATCAATCATTTAAAATAGGAGGAAACATATACTTATGAGCAAGATTATAGGAATAGATTTAGGTACAACCAACTCCTGCGTAGCCGTGATGGAAGGACAGGAGCCTGTGGTTATTCCCAACGATGAGGGCGCCCGTACGACCCCTTCTGTGGTGGCTTTTTTGAAGAACGGTGAACGTAAAGTCGGTGCGCCTGCCAAGCGTCAGGCCATTACCAATCCGCTCAATACCATTATGTCAGTGAAGCGTTTTATGGGCCGGCGTTATGACGAAGTGTCTAATGAAATGCCCCACTGGAGCTATAAAGTGGTAAAAGGCGACAATAATACAGTTCGCATTGATATTGACGGACGCCAATATACTCCACAGGAAATCTCTGCGATGATATTGCAGAAAATGAAAAAGACTGCAGAAGACTTTTTAGGTCAGACGATTACTGAAGCCGTGATTACCGTCCCGGCATATTTTAATGACTCCCAGCGCCAGGCTACTAAAGAAGCCGGTGAGATAGCGGGGCTGACTGTCCGACGTATTATTAATGAACCCACAGCAGCCGCTTTGGCTTATGGATTGGATAAAAAGCATGTGGACAACAAAATAGCGGTGTTTGACCTTGGCGGCGGTACATTTGATATCTCCATACTGGAATTAGGCGATGGTGTATTTGAAGTAAAGTCAACGAATGGCGACACGCATCTGGGGGGCGATGACTTCGATAAAGTGGTGATGGACTGGCTGGCAGACGAATTTAAGAGAGATGAAGGCATTGATGTGCATAAAGACCCGATGGCATGGCAACGTTTAAAAGACGCTGCAGAAAAGGCTAAAATAGAATTGTCTTCTTCACAGGAAACGGAAATCAATCTGCCATACATTACCGCGGTAGATGGTGTTCCTAAACACTTAGTAAAAAAGCTGACTCGCGCTAAATTTGAACAACTTTGTGATTCTTTAATAGAACGTACACTGGAACCTTGCCGCAAAGCATTGAAAGATGCGGGATATTCCACTTCAGAGATTAATGAAGTGATTCTGGTAGGCGGTTCAACGCGTATTCCTAAAGTGCAGGAGGTGGTAGAAAAATTCTTCGGAAGAAAGCCACATAAAGGGGTAAACCCTGATGAAGTAGTGGCCATTGGAGCAGCTATTCAGGGCGGCGTGTTAACAGGTGATGTAAAAGATGTCTTATTGCTGGATGTTACACCCCTGAGCTTAGGTATAGAAACATTGGGCGGCGTTTTCACTAAACTGATTGAAGCCAATACCACCATTCCAACCAAGAAATCTGAAACATTTTCTACTGCTGCGGATAGTCAGCCGAGTGTGGAAATTAACGTGTTGCAAGGCGAACGTCAGATGGCAAAAGACAACCGGACATTGGGCCATTTTATATTGGATGGTATTCCGCCGGCTCCACGTGGCATGCCTCAGATTGAAGTGATTTTTGATATTGATGCGAATGGTCTTATTCACGTAACTGCCAAAGATAAAGGGACAGGCAAGAGTCAGAATATTCGGATTGAAGCCGGCAGCGGTCTTACCAAAGAAGAGATTGAAAAGATGAAAGTTGATGCGAAAGTTAATGAGGAAACAGATAAGAAAGAACGTGAAAAGATAGAGAAAATCAATCAGGCTGATGGACTGATTTTCCAGACTGAAAAGCAACTGAAAGAATATGGCGACAAGCTTCCTGCCAATAAGAAATCTGAAATTGAAGCAGCGCTGAATAAGCTGAAAGATGCACATAAGTCTCAGGATTTATCCGCTATTGATACGGCTATGGCAGAGCTGAACCAGAAATGGACTTCTGCTTCCGAAGATTTATATAAATCAGCACAAGGCGGCGGTCAGCAGCCTGGTGCAAATGCGTCCAATGGTGACGCGGACAGTAATAACCAGGGCGGCAATAATAATGGTGGCGGTGAGCAGGTGACGGACGTCCCTTATGAAGAAGTGAAATAAAAGTCGGCCATCATACCTGAATGAACCGGATACAATTGTATCCGGTTTTTTTATGTTTTTTCTAAAAAATAGTTGTGTAAGGAATACGCAAATTGCTGTAATTTCGGGCAGATAAATGATCTCCCATTACAGTATATGCGAATACATTTTGAATTATCATTTAATCCTCTCCGGGAATTAACAAAGGAAGCGGAAGTGTATCTGATTACCAGTGCTGAGAAAGGCGCCGCACGCAAGTTGCCCATGAAGCAGGATGCAGATGATCATCGTTGGTCTTGTGAAATGGAACTTCCAGATAGTCGTTCTTTTTCTTTAAAATATCATTACATATACTTTATTGATGAAAGAATACAAATCCCGGAAGAAAACAGGCATCGCATTTTTAAATGGAAGCCGGGAATGTCCGGTGCCTTTTATCTGAGTGATTACTGGAATAATCCTTCAGAACCACAAAATGCTTTATTAAAATCCCCTTTTACCAAGGCTTTTCTACATGAAAAACAGGGGGAAAAACTGGAAAGCCAGTCGTTTATCTTGACGAGCTTTACGCATTCATTTAGTGTGCTGATGCCGGTATTGGAACACGGCAAATCACTTTGCCTCCTGGGAAATAATGCTGCATTAAAACACTGGGATACCAAGCATCCCGTGATGATGAAACGGGACGGAATCAAATGGTCCGCCAAGGTGGATTTTGCGAAAGCTGAAAAGGGGATTATAGAATATAAATACGGGATTTACGATAATGTTGCCGAAAGATTTTTGGCTTATGAGCAAGGAGAGAACAGGCAATTTCTTTCGAAAAAAGGGAAGGAACCATCCTGTACTTTAATAACAGATAATTTCTGCCGTTTTTCAACATCGCCCTGGCGGGGAGGAGGAGTCTCGGTTCCGGTTTTTAGCCTGAGAAGCGAAGAGGACGTAGGTATAGGTGAATTTTCAGATATAAAATTATTAGTGGACTGGGCACAGAAAACAGGATTAAAGGTTTTACAACTTTTGCCAGTGAATGACACCGCCGCCACTAAAACCTGGCGTGATTCTTATCCTTATGCAGCTATTTCGGCATTCGCCTTGAATCCTGTGTATATTAATTTGAAAAAAACGGGAGCATTTTCTCCGAAGCCTCTCTTTGAAAAAAAGTATAATAAGACAAAGGAACGATTGAACTTATTGCCAGAGGCTGATTATGAATCGGTGCTGAAATTTAAGTGGGAATATTTAAAAGCGCTTTATAAAATTTGTAAAAAAGATTTTATTAAGAATAGAAAATTTAATTCTTTCTTTAGGCAAAACAAAAGCTGGCTATTGCCTTATGCCGTTTTTTGCTGTCTGCGCGATAAATACGGTACGACGGATTATTCGCAATTCGGTGAATTTAGCATATTTAATGATGAACAGGTCAATGACTTTGCTTCAGAAAAACATTCCTGGTTTGATCAGATTGCTATTCATTATTTTGTTCAGTTTTACTTACATCTTCAATTGGAGGAAGCTGTAAAATATGCTCATAAAAAAGGGATTGCCATTAAGGGTGATATTCCTATTGGCATTTACAGATACAGTGTAGATGCGTGGATGAATCCCTCTCAATTTTTTTTGAATATGCAGGCAGGTGCCCCCCCCGATGGATTTGCGGTGAAAGGTCAGAACTGGAGATTTCCTACATATAACTGGGAAGTAATGACATCAGATGGATTTAGCTGGTGGAGAAACAGGCTACAGCATTTGTCATTATATTTTGATGCCATACGTTTCGATCATATTTTGGGCTTTTTCAGAATTTGGCAAATACCTTCTGATGAGGTTGAAGGCATTATGGGTCATTTTTATCCTTCAAAGCCATTCAGCTTTTCCGAATTCAAAGAAAAGAGTATTTCGTTTGATGAATCCCGTTTTTGTGATCCATTGATTACTCCGGCATTGTTGGATGAATATTTTGATCATGATGCCTTGGAGGTGAAAAAGGTTTTTCTGAAAGAAACGGAAGATGGATATTATAAACTAAAGGATGAGTTTAAAACCCAAAGACAAATTGAAAGCTTTTTTAAAAGAGGAGAAGATATGGGTAATGCGCTTCCCGGTTATTGGAAACAGGGTCTTTTTGATCTGGCATCGAATGTTTTATTTTTTCCTGCTAATAAAGAAAAGACGCTGTTTCATCCGCGGTTCGGGATGATGGAAACAGTATCGTTTTTAAAATTACCGGAAGAACAGCAGCGAAAATTACGCCGGTTGCATGATGATTATTTCTATCATCGCCATGAAAAGCTATGGCAGGAAGAAGCTTTTAAAAAATTACCTTCTCTCAAAGAAAATACGGATATGCTGGTTTGTGGGGAGGATTTGGGAATGATGCCGCAAAGTGTGCCTGAAACCATGCGATTACTAGGTTTGCTGAGCTTAGAAGTACAAAGGATGCCCAAACAATGGGGACAGGAATTTTTAGACATGGCAGGAATTCCTTATTTATCTGTCATTACTACCGGCACTCATGATATGAGCACGCTGCGCAGTTGGTGGGAAGAAGATAGAGCCAGATCACAGCGCTTTTATAATGAAGTCATGCATCATCATGGAACGGCGCCTTATTTCTGTGAACCCTGGGTGGTAAAAGAGATTATTTTGCAGCATCTGCAATCGGGCGCTATGTTGGCCATTCTGCCTGTTCAGGATTTATTGGGATTATCGGGAACTGTACGAAGGGAAAACCCTCAGGACGAACGGATTAATATTCCTGCAAATCCTGAGCACTATTGGCGATACAGGATGCACATCAGCCTTGAAGAATTGCTGTTGAATCAAGATCTGAATGAAACGATAAGGACGATGATCTACTCTTCAGGAAGAAATAAATAAATTAAAAAAAGATTGTACATTTGGTAATATATGGATTTGACATTATATCCTTTCGAGCTTCCATTTCGCCATCCGTTTACTATTTCCCGGAAGTCAAAGACTACACAGCCTTTATTGGTTGTTAAATTGCAAGAAGGTGATTTATACGGACTTGGCGAGACGGCTGATAACAGTTATTATCAGATGACAGTGCCGCGACTGATGCAGGATATTGAACGTGTAAAGCCTCTATTGGAACAATACTCCTTACAAGAGCCTGAACAGTTCTGGTCGGATTTATATCCACCGCTTCAGTACAATATGTTTGCTTTGTGCGCCCTGGATATGGCAGCGTGGGATTTGTATGCCAAAAAACAAAATAAAAAATTATATGAAGTCTGGGAACTGGATATTGCTCATAATCCCATGACCGATTATACAATCGGCATTGATACCATTGAAAATATGGTGGCAAAGCTCAAGGAATTTCCCTGGCCTGTTTATAAAATAAAATTGGGAACAAAAGAAGATGTGGATATCGTGAGGACCCTTAGGCAGCATACGGATGCTATTTTTCGTGTGGATGCAAATTGCGCATGGAATGCAAATGAAACCATAGAAAATTCAAAAGCGCTGGCTGATTTAAAAGTGGAGTTTATTGAACAGCCTTTGCCTGCTGAAGATATGGAAGGAATAAAGAAAGCATATAAACATGCTGCATTGCCACTCATCGCTGATGAAAGTTGTATTGTTGAAGAGGATGTAACTAAATGTGCAGGTTATTTTCATGGGATTAATATCAAGCTTACCAAATGTGGTGGGATTACTCCTGCGCTGCGAATGATAGCCCGTGCCAAGCAGTTGAACCTGAAGGTAATGACCGGCAGCATGAATGAAAGCACAGTGGGTACTTCTGCGGTCGCACATCTGCTGCCTTATTTAGATTATGTAGATATGGATGGCCCCCTTTTACTTGCAAAAGATACGGCAAACGGCGTAACCTTTGATAAGGGCAAGATAATTTATGCATCCAGGCCGGGAACCGGAGCTGAGTTAAAAAGTGAATAGCCTGATATAAGAGTTTCCCTGTTTCATTGATGATTAAACTGCGCCTTTAGTTGTTTTAAGTACACTCTTTCTATAACTTAAAAATTATCATAATGAGCACAAGTAATGCTGCACAGCTAAAAGTCTTTTTTAACCGGAATGGTTATTACCGTATTCCCGACGAAAAACTGCGTGAAAAGTTAAAAGCAGCTTACAAAAAAGGCTATGAAGTACGTTT
>SCQV01000558.1 GCA_004299085.1 Chitinophagaceae bacterium
TGCATAAAAAATTAGAAGAAGTGAATGCTGAAAAGAAGCTTACTCACCGGGTCCCTTCTCTTTCAGAAATTACGGATATGGTGAATCAGGCCAAAAAGCTGGAACCTAAAGTGACTTATTAAATCTTTAGCGCAACTAATTTCTTTCGCTTAGTGCCCACTTATCGAGTTATTGAGCAAAAAAAGCTGTCACTGTGACAGCTTTTTTAACTACTTGAATTAGGAGATCCTTAAAGACCTTCAAAATCATAGTTAGGTTTCATGACTGATAAATTTTGAGGTAAATTTAAACTGAATTAAACTAACAAAACATAAAAGTATAAAAATTGTGCCAATTATCCAAATATCTTTTATGCAATCGTCCACCGTTTTGAAACGCATGCATAATTTTTGAAATAACGGTGATTTTCCCTTTGATGATGTTCAATAACAGATTTTAAAGTTTTATAATAATCGCAAAACAGGGTTTTAAAAGCATCTTTTATTGCATCTTCATCAATAACCTGATCTTCTATTAAAATGGAAACATATTCGAAATAATTAAGTACAGATAAAATTGATTTTCTGACAAGTAGGTCGGCATCAAGGGCATTTTCATAATCTTCAATTTCTTGATGAGAATTCAACTTACCTTTAAGGGGCTTTAAAAAATGTCTTGCAGTTTGAACGCATTCCGCGAAATCGTTATTAAACCAATTGGAAGATACTTGATAAGCGAATTCTCTTCTTTTTCTATTTTGTATTTCTATATATTGATTTTTCTCATATTCAAATTTCTCTTTATCGAACATTAATTTCTCTCTGTTAACATTATAATTTATTTTTAAGCCTAATGCAGTATATACCAAGGCAGTTGTAACTACCCCTGCCGAAAAAAGAGCTATATAATCTCGCAATTGTAATGTATGCCCAGTGATTCTTGAAATATAATAGACTCCTAAATTTATTAATAGTGTAATTATTATTCCAAGGAAAATAGTTTTATATCCAATGCGAAGGTTGACACTTAAAGTGTCTGGTTTTTGATCCTGTTTCGAAATTTGTTCCATATAGGATGAGATTATGAAACTTCAAAAATATAAATTTTTGTTAAAATAAAGAATAAATTCATCTATGAAACTTTTTTATAGAATCATAAGAAATAAATCTAATGCTTATGGCTTATTGAAATTATTTTTCTGCCGTACCTTGCACACATGTCTATTACAGTCTCTACGCTGACCAAGGTTTACGGTGAGCAAAAAGCCATTGATGACATTTCTTTTTCTATTACAAAAGGGGAAGTGGTGGGGTTTCTGGGGCCGAACGGCGCCGGCAAATCCACTACGATGAAAATTCTCACAGGTTATTTACCGGCTACCTCCGGTAATGCGTCCGTATGTGGACTTTCCATTGATGAACATCCATTGGAGGTAAAAAAGAAAGTGGGTTATCTACCCGAATCAAATCCTTTATATCCTGAAATGTACGTGAAAGAATGCCTGGCATTTACTGCACATATTTATGGCATTCCGCATGCTG
>SCQV01000559.1 GCA_004299085.1 Chitinophagaceae bacterium
CTAAAGCATCTCTATGCATGGTTTGTGGATACCGCTACACGGATGAACCCTGATTTGCAATATGCGCAGGCTATTCATGGTATTACCAAAGGCCGCGGCATTGGCATTATTGATACCATCCATTTGATGGAAGTGGCGCAGGCCATTCACATTTTTGAAGAGTCCGGATTAATTCCGCCACACGAGCTGGCAGCCATCAAATCCTGGTTTGCAGATTACATACGTTGGTTAATGACCAGTAAAAACGGCCGGGATGAAATGAATGCTAAAAATAATCATGGTACCTGCTGGGTTATGCAGGTGGCGGCATTTGCTAAAGTAACCCACGATACTTCGGTACTTAATTTTTGCAGAAACAGGTATGAACAAGTTTTATTGCCGGATCAAATGGCAGCCAATGGCAGCTTTCCGAAGGAACTGGCAAGGACAAAACCTTATGGCTATTCATTATTCAATTTAGATGCCATGACTACCATTTGCCAGATAGTAAGTGACAGTACTCATCATCTTTGGAAATACACCACTTCTGATGGCCGGAACATTCAGCTAGGGTTGGGATACATGTTCCCCTATGTAAAGGATAAAAACGCGTGGCCGAAAAAGCCCGATGTCATGTATTGGAAATACTGGCCGGTGGCTCAACCTTTTCTTATCTTCGGAGCAGTTGCTTTTAACAACCCGAGTTATTTTCAACTATGGAAAAAGCTAAAGCATGATCTGACGGTTGATGAAATCATTCGTAATGTTCCGGTGCGTCATCCATTAATCTGGCTTTATTAAAAAAATAGAATAAGGCTCTTTATTGACCTACAAAACGTTCCGGAGGAACGTTGATTGTCAAACCACCATTCTATTTTTTACCTATTATATGTTCCGCTGGAACAACTGTCGTTCCAGCGGAACGCATTATTGGTAATAGGTATAAATCAATATAGGTAAATGTTCCGGAGGAACATTTTGTGACAAATTGGGGGTATTTAAACGCCTCTTTCTATAAAAAAATATTACGGCATTCTCTATGCCGGTGCTAAGTCAACCATTATTTGGAAGGTCTCCCACAAAGACCTGCCTACCGGACAGGCAGGCACAAAGTCCACAAAGGATCTCCTTGGTGTTCTCCGTGGCTTTGTGGGAGATAGTTTGCGTTATTTTATATTTGGGATAACAATAGCATTACGTCAACTTTGAAATAACATGATACCATATATAAAAATATTTTTGTCCGTCTAAAAACAAAAAATTAACTTTGTATTTCGTTGTTGTTATTTATTATTAAGAATTGTTAATGCAAGTTATTTAAGTATCTGGCTGGTGAAAAGAAACAGATATTTTTTTGTGACAGTAATGCAATCGTTTGTTTATTAACTAATTGTAGTTAATTATTATTTACCTTTTATAAAATTACCTCTATGGCTATTTTTATTCAAAAAGCAGCAGGAAGGCTCGTGCTGTCATTGGTCTTGGTGTGCCTGGCAACAACACTGTTTGCACAGGCAGTTACTGTCACGGGAACTGTCAGGTCTGCCAGTGATCAACAGCCTTTTCCGGGCGTAACCGTTCGTGTTAAAGGAACATCAAATGGGACTACCACTGATCCGAGCGGCAACTTTAGCTTAAAGAATGTTCCGCCGGATGCCGGCTTAGTTTTTACTGCCATCGGTTTCACCACTATTGAACAGCCACTGAATGGAAATACCGTCCTGGATGCTTCCTTAAAAGAAGACCGTACCGGATTAAATGAAGTAGTTGTCACCGGTTATGGAGGCGCAGTGAAAAAGAGAGACCTCACCGGTTCTATTTCTACGGTTACTGCCGACCAGATTAAGCAACGAACACCTGTCACATTGTATGATGCCTTGCAGGGACAGGCGGCGGGTGTGCTTATTATGAATGACAACGGTGATCCGGCAGGACAGGGAAGCATACAAATTCGCGGCGCTTCTACTATCGGCGCAGAAGGTAATCAGCCATTGTACGTCATTGATGGGGTAATCAGTGAAAATATGTATTTTCTTAATCCTGCTGATATCGAGTCCATTGAAGTATTAAAAGATGCTTCTTCTGCAGCGATTTATGGAGCGCGTGGCGCTAACGGAGTTATACTTATCACTACGAAGAAAGGAACTCCGGGTAAACCCAGGATTAATGTCAGCTACTATCATTTGTTTGGGAAACTGTCACATAAGCTTCGCACCACCAGTGCTGATGAGCTGAGATTATACCGCCGGTTGCGTGGCGACGGTAACAATGGCGGCAGGCCTGATTCAGTACAGTTTTATACCAATCAGGATAACGATTACCAGGATCTTTTGTTTCGCCTGGCCAATAAAGATGTAATATCTCTTACACTAAGCGGTGGACAAAAAGGGCTTACTTATTATTCCGGAGTCACTTATACGGATGATAAATCAATTGTAGTTAATAGCTGGATAAAAAGAATACAATCCCGTTTTAATATTACTTATCAGGCATCTCCTAAATTATCTATTACCAATAATATTTCCTTTGCCTACCAGACGGGCAATACTATTCCCGTAGGCAATACCGCCAAAGTGGTCTTTGATCGTAATCCGTGGACGAGCATTTACAACGTGGACGGATCCTTTAACAGTTATATTGAATCAAAAAGAAATCCCGTGCAGCAGGCATACCTGAACATCAATCAGGATAAAGATTTCACTATCTTGTATAATACCAGGCTTAATTATAATCTGTTAAAAGATCTGCGCTTTACTACCGGCTTTGATGTTACTTATGATAACGGCAATAACGACAGGTTTGCTCCTGCCGAAACCACCAGCGGAGGAGATGCTACTGGCAGCACGTCCATTGACAAGCGTTTATATTGGGAATACCAGGCCTATCTGAATTATAACAGGAACATTGAAACAAATCATAGCTTCACCGCTATGGCCGGCTTCAGCGCCGACCACAGCAGAAGCGATGGCTATACTATTGCCATGCAGAAATATCTGAATGAGAATATCTTTACTTCCAATGCAGCCCAGATCATTGACCTGACCAAAACGGGCACTTCCGCCACTGCCAATGCAGATGCTTCTTTTTTCGGCCGCCTTGGATACAGCTTTAAAAGCAGATATATTTTGGAAGGAACCTGGAGGCGCGATGGCTCATCCCGTTTTGGATCTTATAATAAATGGGGAGATTTTTTCTCAGGATCGGCGGCCTGGCGTTTTTCGGATGAACAATTCATGTCATGGACGAAGGGCTTTCTGGATGATGGTAAATTAAGATATAGTATTGGCCAGACCGGCAATGATCGTATTGGTGATTATGGGTCTTATACTACTATTAATTTCGGAATGGATGACGGGGCTAACGGAAAGCACCCAGAAGATGCCCCCGGCTATTATGCCGGCAACAGTGGAGCTGCCTTAAGCACTACTATGGGTAATTCACAAATTCAATGGGAAGCTACAACGCAGGCAGATTACGGCCTCGACCTGACCTTCTTTAACGGAAGAATGAATTTTACCGCAGACTATTATACCAAAACCACCGATCAGCTATTATACAACAAACAGCTTCCATTAGAATCGGGAGCCAAAAGTGTCACTATTAATTTAGGAACGATTGTTAATTCGGGATTGGAATTTTCACTGGGTGGAACACCTGTAAGAACAAAAGATTTTGAATGGAATGTAAATGGCAACATTTCCTTCCAACAGGGGAAAATAAAATCCCTTGCCAATCATGTTTCCTTTATATCCGGAAATAAATGGCTGATACAGGAAGGCGGAAAGATTGGCGATTTTTATGTGTTCAAAAACCTTGGTGTGTATCAGTATAATGAATCGAATGCTTATGATGATCATTGGAATCAACTGGCGCCTGAATTTGATAAAGACGGAAGCTTTACCGGTTATGTGTTAAATGGCAAAACCTACACGGGGGAAGTTCACAGCCTTTATTCCAGTGCCGGCAATAAATTAAAGGGCGGAGAAACGATCTGGCAAAATACCTATAAAGACAGCGTGATTGATGACAAGGACAGGATAATAGCAGGGAATGCCATACCGAAATATTATTTCGGTTTTATTAATACTTTCAGGTATAAAAACTTTACCCTCAACTTTATGCTGAATGGCGCTTTTGGCTATCAGATATATAATAAAATAAAGAACGATCAAAACACCTTTTCTTCCAGCTATTCTCCGCCTACCTGGGATGCCGTTTTATATTCATGGCATCAGCCTGGAGATAATGTTCCCTATCCTGATTTTAAGCAGATACAAAAAGATGTGAACGGCGATGTAAGAAGCGGCATGAACAGTCTTTATCTTGAAGACGGTTCCTTTATCCGCTTGTCCAGTGTAAGACTTGCTTATACGCTGGAAGATAAGCTGGCAGGGAAATTAAGAATGAAAGGCGCAACGGTATATGTATTTGGTGACAACCTGCTGACCTGGACTAACTATAGCTGGTATGATCCCGAGTTTAGCTCTAAAGGATTAAATATCGGAGAAGACGGCGGCAAATACCCGAAGCGCAGGGAAATGGGTGTTGGATTAAATGTTAATTTTTAAAACAACGATTATGAAAAGGATTAAAATAGCTTATCTTATCATGGTGGGGATTTTTTTGATAACCGTATCAACCGGTTGTAAAAAATTTCTGACAGAAGTACCTCTGTCTTCTTCCACGCTTGAGAATTATTTCACCAAAAAAGCGGATCTCACAGCGGCCGTTACTGCCATGTATGCCTCCTTTCAGCATGAAATGACAGGAGCAGGTACCAGCAGCACCTGGGGAAAATATCACTATTGGGGAGAAGGAAGGAGCGACAACTTTGACCGTTCGGGATATGCAAACAGCATAATGACGGAACTATCTCTGAATGGACTGACCTCTACTAACCAGGCTACTGACTGGAGCGGATTGTACAGGACTATTACCCGTGCTAATACCTGTATAAAATATTTACCCGGCATACCAAAGCATGATCCTAAAGTAACAAAGGATATTTTAGAAAACAGCTTAGCGCAGGCTTATGCCATGCGGGCTATGTGCTACTTTTATATCATACGGCTCTGGGGTGATGCGCCTATATGGACAGAGCCTTATGACGATGTGGCAAAGACGGCTGAAAAGAAACGTGAACCTGTGGAAAAAATTCTTGATTCACTGATTATTCCGGATTTGAATAATGCTTATTCACTGATTGGTTCGGGAAAGACTTCGGATGTATGGACTATTGGAGAAGGAGCTATTTGTGCGATGATGACTAATGTTTATATGTGGAAACAGGATTATCCCAATGCGATCATCTGGATTAAAAATTTATTTAAGGCTAAAGCGTCCACAGGAAAAGTATTCGGAGGAAATTCGCCATCAGATATTGTCAGTACGGCTGACTGGAAAAACCTTTTCCTTACACCGGATAAAACGATTGAAAATATCTGGAGCATCCATTGGGATTTCAATGTGAATGGCTGCGCCTGTATGCCAAGTTCCATCTACTACAATAATAGTCCGGTTGAAATAGATTCTGTGGTAAGAACAGACTGGCCTATGGATACGCTTGATATAAGAGAAAAACAAACCATTGACCCCAATGTGGGATATCATGGATGGCTGCTAAAGTATTATCCTAATGCTGTGGCAACTCAGGGATGGAAACCGGTGGATGATGTGAAGGCGTTGCCTGTTTATCTTGTTATGTATCGCCTTGGAGGAATTTACCTGCTTTATGCAGAAGCGCTCAATAAAACAGGTAATACGGCGGACGCCGTCAAGTATCTCAATTTTATACATACCCGTGCAGGATTGCCTGCTTACCAGGAAAGTGATTTTGCTAATCAGGATGAGCTGGAAGATGCTATCCTGGATGAAAGGAGATGGGAACTTTTCGGAGAAGGAAACCGCTGGTTTGATTTGGTGCGTACAAATCATGTCAATAAAGTCATGGATCCTGTAATGAAAATAAGGCAGGAAAAATTTGGAATAGGCGCTTCAGGGTTTGGTTCCAATAAAGATAAAGTTTTATGGCCGTTGAACCGGGATGTACTGGAAGACAACAAGCTGCTGGTTCAAAATCCGTCCTACTAATATAGTTGATTATTTAAATTATAAATAGTTCTTAACATGAAACATTCAAAGATAAATATAAACAGGGTAGCCACTTTGTTATTTACGGCGTTGCTTTTGTCTGCCTGTTCCCTGTTTGATTTGAATTTGCAGAAAGATTATAACCGTGTTCCACATCCGGTTGATGCAAATTTACATATAACTGCCTGGGATTACCTGCGGTCGCGCAGTGTGGAAAATAATCCAGATACTGTTTTTAAATTCATGTACGATGGTATTATTTACAGTGGCATAGATACCAATGAATACAAAGAAGCGGGCAGGACTTTTATCCTGTTGCATAATGATGCTATTGACCGTATTGTCAAGAAAGTAGTTCAGCCTGATTGTTTTTTTGGCGCTAATCTGGTTAAAGGAAAACCGGCGACAAAATGGAGCGATTATCCCAAGGAAATGATCCGGAATTATTTTGAATATCTGTTGTTGCAGGGAGAATTTACTCATCTCAAAAACCTGACCACTTCCGATACGCTGATACAAACGCTTGCTTCACAAGGAGCTTTTATCAATAACCCTCAATCATTGATGGCCATGAAAATAGTGGATGCTTCCTTATCCAATACGGTAGATTATCCCATCCAGATCAATGATTCCGTTACGGTAAGAACCAGTGATTTGTTGCCAACCAACGGGGTTATTCAGGTGGTGGACAGATATATTAATCCAGGCTTTTAATTGGCAGATATGCCGTGGGGTGTGATAACTTCATAGTTCCTTTAAGCCAAAGTGAAAATGACTTTAGATAAGCCTGGGATTGTAATCCTTATTGCATGAGTTACCGTCCTGTAAACTGCTCCTTCATCTGTCATTCCTGATAACGCTACTTCCAAATTGGATTCAGATGTTGTATGATGAACCATTTATTATTATAGCGTACACCATGCATATAAAAGTTATTGTAAATGTTTCTCACCGGCTCCTTACGGGTCTTTTTGGAGAATAAGATGATTTTTTTAACAATCGTTTGCATTATTCGGAAAAGGTTTATATATTGTGGGCGAATTAGGCAACTTTGGGATTTCACATTGATGATGATCATCGGCTGTTTCCCATTCCACAACCAGCATTAGACTTGAACGCGAACCTGACGCAAAATGCGGGATATTAGAATCTTTTTAAAACATATATGATGAATAAAATTAAGTATTTTTCCCTTGCATCCCTATTGTTGGTGCTATTGACAGTCAATGTAATGCCGGCTTGTGCGCAGGACACCCTGACTCACGATCAGAAGATGAAATGGTGGCGGGACGCTAAATTCGGCATGTTTATTCACTGGGGTGATTATGCGGTATTAGCAGGTATGTACAAAGGCCATGAAATTAAGCATGGTGGTGAATGGATCATGAACCGCGCTAAAATTCCTGTCAAAGAATATCAGCAATATGCCA
>SCQV01000560.1 GCA_004299085.1 Chitinophagaceae bacterium
CACTGCCGAACCGGGAGATTTTTCCAACAATATTTCCATCCGTGGATTAGGGCATCCCCTGATCGTCATTGATGGAGTGGAAATGCCGGATTTTAATGTTACCGGTGGAAATGGAGACAATGATGTAGGAACAAGCAATATTTTAACCAGACTGGACCCCAATGATATCGCAAGTATATCTGTTTTAAAAGATGCTGCCGCTTCCATTTATGGGGTGAAAGCTGCGAACGGAGTTATACTCATCACCACTAAGAAAGGGGAAGCAGGGACCCTTCAACTTTCATACACCGGTACCGTCGGAGCACAGGTTCCATCAGGCTTGCCGAAACCCGTGAATGCTATTCAATATATGACCCTGTCTAATCAGCTTTCTATGCATAATGCTAATGGTGGCAAAATAGTTTATACACCTGCTGATTTTGAAGCTTATCAAAACGGCACGAAAAAAAGTACCGATTGGTATGATGCAACATTTAAGAAATCTGCTATGCAACAGCAGCATAATCTCACCGCAACGGGAGGCTCCGAAAATATTCAATACTTCTTCAGCGGTGGATATACAAGCCAGGGGGGCTTTCTGAAGAGTGATGCGCTTAATTATAAACGTTATAATATACGCTCCAATATAACTTCTGAGATAAGCAAGAGAATCACTGTTAATTTGAACATTAGCGCCATTCAGGATCAAAAAAATTCACCGGCACAATCATTCTGGTGGACAACAAGAGAAACATGGCGGGAATTACCTACACAAACTATATACGCCAATAACAATCCATTGTATTTAAGTAATGGGTTTGTAGATGGCGGGAATCCCATAGCCTATATGGATCCTGATATTAACGGCTACAGTACTCAAACCAATAGATTTTTTAATGGTTCGCTAAGCATTGACTATAAAGTACCTTATATTGACGGACTAACCTTGCGTGGATTTTATAGTTATAATATGCAAATCCAGGACAATAAGATGTTCCAAAAGTCTTATAATCTATATTTATATGATGCAAGCAGCACCACTTATACTGCCTCACTAAACAATTCGCCCAGTTCAGTTCAAAGGCAATTTTACGAATATCCTCAAAATACAGACCAATTTTCGTTGAATTATGATCACGTTTTTGGAGGAAAACATCATGTAAGCGCCTTGTTGCTTTATGAAGGGAACGAACAAACTGCAGATAATTTTACCGCTTATCGCCAGTTAGCCATTCCGGTGGATCAAATTATTGCAGGAAACAGCGCCAACCAGCAAGCTACCCAGGGATCCGGAGAACTTTATCAATATGCCACTAACTCTATCGTTGGGAGAGCCACTTATGATTATGGGAATAAATATCTTGCCGAATTCAGCTTCAGAAACGATGCCTCTTCTAAGTTTTCTTCAAAAGAAAAGTGGGGATTCTTTCCGTCAGGTTCGTTAGGCTGGCGGATTTCTGAAGAGAACTTTTGGAAAAAATCAGCCTCCCTATCTTTTATAGATAATTTAAAAATCCGTGCATCGTATGGCGTATTAGGAGATGACGGATCACTGTACTATCAATTCCTCACGGGTTATAATTATCCTGCAGACGGCTCTAATAATCAATTACCGGGAGGAGCAGTATTCAATAATACCTTCATCAATGCGGTACAAAGTACAGGCATTCCCAATCCTAATATCACATGGTCCACCTCTCATACCTTTGATGCAGGTATTGACCTGGACGCGTGGGATGGTAAATTCGGCTTAACCATTGACTATTTTGTTCGTAACAGGGAAGGATTATTTGCTACTCCGGCATTGCAGGTACCGGATTTGTTAGGAGCCAGCCTCCCCCAGGAAAATATAAATGGTGACCGCACAAGGGGTATTGATTTTGAAATAACCCATCAGGATCACATCGGGAAATTCCACTACGTGGTAAACGGTAATTTCTCTTTTGCCCGTACTATGAATACTCATATTGCTGAGGTAAAACAGGGTAACTCTTATCTGGACTGGTTGAATAATCAATCTAACAGGTATCAGGGAATCCAATGGGGCTACGGCGCTAACGGGCAGTATCAGAACTACAACCAGATTGTTAACAGCCCCGTAGCAGTGGGACGCGGCACCGTGGTGGGAGATTATAATTATCAGGACTGGAACGGAGATGGCCAGATAGATGGCAATGACGTGCATCCGATTGCTTATGGTGGCAGTCCCAACGGACTTCCCAT
>SCQV01000561.1 GCA_004299085.1 Chitinophagaceae bacterium
GGCTATTCTGAAAGTTGGATCAATCAGCGGCTGAAAAGTATTGAAATCAGAAAAGAACTGACTGATGAGTGGAAAAAAAGGGGCTATAAAGAAGGCGCTCAATTTGCGACGCTTACGGATATTATCACCGAAGCATGGAGCGATAAAACCACCAAAGAGTATAAAATGCTGAAGGGATTGAAAAAAGAAAATCTCCGGGATAACATGACCAATACAGAATTAATTTTGAACATGCTGGCAGAAGCATCCACAAAAGATATCTCCGTTGCCACCAACCCAAAAGATTTTAAGGAAAGTAAAAAGGTGGCAAAGCAAGGCGGCAATGTGGCCAGGGTGGCGCGAAAAGAGCTGGAAGCAAAGACAGGTAAAAAAGTAGTAACCTCGCTCAATGCAAAAACTGCTTTGCAATTGAAAGAACAGAAAAAGCTTAAGAAATAATGATCAGCCTTAATCCTGAATATGGAGCGAGTGAAGTGGTCACTTTTAAACTAATCAATCTATTGCTATTCATTTTTCCCTTTAATATTTTTCTGATAATATTTGCAGACGGGCCTTAATCCGCAGATTTCACATCTGGGTTTTCGGGCTAAGCAAATATACCTTCCGTGGAGAATAAGCCAATGATGAGCGATATGAATTTTATCTGTGGGAATGTTTTGTATTAATTGCATTTCGGTTTGTAAAGGTGTTTTCGCATTCGTGGTTAATCCAATGCGGGCAGCTACACGAAATACATGTGTATCCACTGCCATATTGGGCTGTTTGTCTATTACCGAAGTAATTACATTGGCAGTTTTTCTGCCGACTCCCGGCAAGGTCATCAATTCAGAAACGGTGTGTGGAATTTCGCCATTAAAATCTTCCGTCACTTTCTGGGCCATGCCGATTAAATGCTTAGTTTTATTATTCGGATAGCTGATGCTTTTGATTAGGGGAAATAAATTATCAAAAGTCGCCAGGCTCATCGCTTTAATATCCGGATATTTTTCAAAAATGGATGGGGTGGTCATATTAACCCGCTTATCGGTACATTGGGCAGAAAGGATAACGGCAACCAATAATTGATAAGGATCATGATAGATCAGCTCTGTTTCTGCATGGGGATTATTTTTTGCAAAATAATCCAGGACAAATTGATAACGTTCTTTTTTAGTCATAATAATCATGCAAAATAATTAAAATTTATATTATTTTATCACCGGTTCACCAATCATCTATTGTTTACGGCGGCAATGAATTAAAAATTTAAGGGATGTTGGCAAAAAGGCTTATTTTTGTTTATTAAAATATTCATTTATGGAAGTGCAGTATCTTTCAGACAGCAGAGGACATAAAACGGCGGTAGTAATTCCGATTAAAGATTGGGAGCTGCTTAAAAAAAAGTACGTTGAATTTGAGGAAGCAGGAGCGCAAAATGACACTTCGGTGGTTCCTGATTGGCAGATTGAATTGGGCCGAAAGGAATTGGAGAAGTTAAAGAATGGTAATTCTGAATTAATTGAATGGGATAAGATAAAAAAACAATTAGGTCTATAAGTTTGCTCCTCTATGCCTTTCTCTGTTGTTATTACTACCGCTGCATATTCTGATATTCACAGTGCTATCGAATGGGAGAATAGCCGCAGTTCTGGGTTAGGTCAAAGGTTCTTGGTATCACTACATGACCGGTTTCTGGATATTTCTATTACGCCGAAAATTGGGAGTGTTAGATATGATAACGTAAGGTGTACCGCAACCAAGATTTTTAAGTATTTGATACATTATGTTGTGGATGATAATTTAAAGCAGGTTATTATCCTTCGGGTATTACACATAAATCGAAAGCCTATCTGGTAGCCTGCGTCAAATACTGCCTATTTTTTCTCTTTCACCATCCTTTTTACGTAATTGCTAAAATCCAGTAATGTCTTACTCAGCAGTTCAATTTGTGGATCAACTTCATCGAATTGCCTTTGCTCAATTGCTTCGCGAACGCCGGGAATGGTTTTAACGCCATAGCCGGTGTAAAATCCAGGAGCATAGATCAGGTGTTTATACCAAGGTCTGCCGGGTAATCCCTCCGCTGAAATGAGATATTGCTCACTTTTATACACCATGTTATTAATCTTTCTGATTGCATTTTCATCGGGATGTTCTTCCAATGTTTTAAACATATTGGCATAAGCATCGGCGCTTTGTTGTAAAGTAATCATGGCATTTTGAAGAGGTGCAAAATTGAAAAAAGGAATAGCAGTTTGTTTTTCGGGCACAACGAATGTTTTAAGAGGATCTTCCACCTTTTCATAAATGCTGTCTTTAATCATTTGATTTTGAAATTGTGTTTTTTCCCGCATGGTGTTAGCTAATTGTTGTACTTCATTTACATAACCGTCCACCGTTTTATAAAAATGAGTGAAGTCAAAAGGTAAAATATCCGCATTGGCTAACCGCAAGACAGAAATACCGGCTACTTCTGCCAATGCCTTTTCATAATGAAATCCCGGATCTTTAAAACGTGTGAAATCTATGTAATCGTCATAATCAGTATGATATTCGCCACCTTCCCCTTCACCGCCAAAGCCCAGGTCCATAGATGCTATTCCTAAGTGCTGCAGAAAAGGTGTATAATCCGAACCTGATCCTAATGCATCTATATGAAAATCGGTCACTGGTTTTCCTTCTTTAAGTGAAGCGGCATCTAATCTGCGCTGGCCGACAGAGATTCCTTTTTCCGGATCTTTTACAGAGAAAGCAACCTGTGTGAAAAATTTTTCCAATGTATGAGAACCACCGACATATAAAAATCCCCGTTCATTATTATCGGAGTTAATATAAGCCACCGCATGCTCTTTTAACTCTTTTGTATGATCTTCTACCCATTCGGTAGAGCCCAATAAGCCGGGTTCTTCGCCATCCCATACACAATATTTAATGGTTCGTTTAGGCTTCCACCCGTTCTTAATCAAATCTCCGATAGATTTTGCTTCACTTAGCTCTGACACTAAGCCGCTCACCGGATCTGAGGCTCCGTTTACCCAGGCATCTTCATGATTACCACGCAATATCCATTCATCCGGATATTCACTTCCTTTTAAGGTTGCAATCACATCATACACCGGCTTGGTATCCCAATTAAATGCAAGCTTTAAATGCACTTTAGCCGGCCCCGGACCTACATGATAAGTGACAGGCAGCCCACCCACCCAAGTTCCGGGCGCCACAGGCCCGCCAAGCGCTGCTAACAGCGGTTGTGCATCGTGATAAGAAATAGGTAATACCGGAATCTTTTTAATAACACCTGTTTCGTGTATGTTCAATCTTTTTGCATCTTTAGTGGCTCCGTAACCGGGTGTAAGCGGATCACCCGGATGAATGGTAATATTCATCACACTTCCCCGCTGTACAGCATACGCATTTTTGTAAGCGCCTTCAGGATAAACATCACCAGCACCGTAACCGTTGTCAGCAGGATCAGAGTAAATGATGCAGCCCACAGCGCCATGTTCATAAGCTAACCTGGGTTTTATTCCACGCCATGAATGACCGTATTTTACAATGACAATTTTTCCTTTCACGGAAACGCCCATTTCTTCCAATCGCTTATAATCTTCCGGAATTCCGTAATTCACATATACTAAATCTGCCGTTACGTCCCCATCAGCCGAATAGGCATTATAAGGAGGTAGTTGCAGCTTGGTTTGTGCCGTATAAGGATCATCGGGAATAATTTTTTCCATCAAAACCGCCTGATATTTTGTGGGAGAAACTAATTCCAATTGGCGGATTTTAGGAGTCGGAAATAATACATAATAAGTATCTATCTGTGTTTCGTAGCCCCAGGATTTGAATAAGGAATCTATAAATAATGCATTGGCTTTATCATAGAGAGAGCCGACATGATGGGGATAAGCGCTGATGCGTTTCATCCAGGAATCTATGTCCTTCGTTTGCAATGCGGTATCAAATTGCTTCTCCAGTAATAATTGCTGTTCCCCGTGATCACCGGTAAATCCAATGGGAGAGGAGGATGTTTGCGCAAAAGCATTTTGAATAAATAGAATAAATACAACCGAGAATGGGTAAACGAGATATTTCTTCATTGGTTAAAATTTTCATTAAAGATACAACGCCGTTGTAACATTTCATTCACCGACAGAAAAAAGTATTTTACCGAAATTCATTTGACTTCACAGTCGCCATGACGATATTTTTGTATATTAAAACGTGAAGACAATGACAAACCATAAGAAAATTATTCAGTTGATAGCATGGACTACCTTCTTCTTTTCTATTGCAGTACTGGATTTCGTGTTGTATCATCATTTTATTTAATGGGTCAATAAACGTCCGTTTGTAAAACTTTGGTTAACGCATTAATCAAACGCTTGTTTAAATCAAACATCTGTTTAACTTTGCGCCCCGAAATCAAAGGAGGTAAAATCATGGAGTGGAGCGAAAAACAATTACAGATACTCAATGTGGCGGAAGAATTGTTTGCTGCCAAGGGTTTCGAGGGCGCTTCTGTCAGAGATATTGCCCAAAAAGCAGAAGTAAATGTGGCTATGATCTCCTATTATTTCGGTTCAAAAGAAAAATTATTGCAGAGCCTGATCCTTCAACGTACTGAGCAGACAGGCTTAGTATTGGAAGGATTAAGTCATGATAAGAAGCTGAGCCCCTGGGAAAAAATAGATAAAGTAATAGATTATTATGTGGATAAGATATTAAACGAAAGGAATTTTCATAATATTATGAACCGTCAGATTTCTCTTGTTCATGATAAAAAAATTACTGAGCTATTAATCAACGTAAAGAAAAGTAACAGTGCCATGATTAGTGAGATTATTCATGAAGGGCAAAGAAAAAAAGATTTTCGTAATGTGAATATATGGTTGACCATCGGAACTGTATTTGGGACTATATCACAGGTTTCGATGTCCAAGCCGTTTTATTGCAGCTTAATGAAATTAGATTCTACCGATGATAAAAATTATTATAATAAAATCCGTCCTCAGTTAAAATCGCATTTAAAATCATTACTGAGGGCACATTTAAGTATTAATTAATGAAGAATATGTTTTTTCCTGCAAAAGTTCTAAAAATAACCTGCTTCCTTCCGGTTGCCCTTTTATGTAGTATGGCTTCTTACGCACAATCCGGCTCAGGGAGTACGCCGGAAGGAGACTCACTGCACATCAGCCTTCAGCAATCCGTTAAGATGGGACTTGACAGCAGCAAGCAACTGAAGATTTCAGAAGCTAAAGTACAGGAAGCCGTGGCACGCTATGAGCAAATGAAAGATAAGCAGCTTCCCGAAATAAAGGCCGGTTATATGGCCAGCGAAGCATTCATTCCTACTCAAAAATTACAGATAAAGGGCCTGATGCAGAAACCGATTGATCTGCCTTCTACCAGCATGATTCATATTGGTACTTTCAGTGTGAGCGAAGCCATTTTTGCCGGCAATAAATTACGTTATGCTCAGCAATCTGCTAATCTGTTAGAAGAAATCGCAAAATTGAACACTGCCAATGACAGGCAGGATGTGATTTTTATGATTATTCAGTCTTATATTAATTTATATCAGATAGACGAGAACTTAAAAATCATTGCACAAAACCTGCAGGATGTGCAGGGACGTCTTGATGAAACCATTCAATTTAAAAACCAGGGGCTGGCAACAGAAAATGATGTGCTTCGTTTTCAGTTGGAGAAATCACAGGTAGAGCTTACTCAGATTGACCTGGAAAACAATCGTTCAGTTGCCAATTATGCAATGGATGTGTTGTTGGGGTTGCCGGATAATACCCTATTAAAAGTGGACAGCGTAGGCCATACTGCAGGTAATATGGCCCCGTTGCAACAATGGGTTGAAGAAGCTTTGCAACACCGGGAAGACCTGGCAACTTATAAATATCAGCATCAGTTGAGCGATGTGAATATTAAAAATATAAAGGCCGATAAGCTACCAACATTGGGTGCAGCGTTCAACACGTATTATCTGAATCCGACGAAGCAATTTTTTCCACCGGCCAATAGTTTTTTAGTCCCTATGACTTTAGGACTGGATTTAAGTTGGAATATATCCAGTCTTTATACTACAAGACACAAGTTAAGTGAAGCCGAGATACAACGGCGTGAAGTGCAGGTGGCGGAAAGTGCTACCTCGGATCAAATACGGGTAGATGTCAGCAAAAATTATCACGCCTATCTGGATGCCTTGCAAAAAATAAACGTGTTGGAGACCGCGGTTTCCCAAGCAACGGAGAACGACAGAATCATGGAATTGAAATACCGGAATCAATTGGCTACTACCACCGATCGTATTGATGCAGAAACCATGTTATATCAATCGCTTATTAACCTTGGGTTAGCCAAGGCAGGGGCTGCCACCGATTATTATCAGTTGTTGAGA
>SCQV01000562.1 GCA_004299085.1 Chitinophagaceae bacterium
ACTCGCTGTTTTATCGGCCGGAGCTGTGGGAACCGGTGATGCAATGGGCAAAGAGGACAAAAATAATATCATGAGGGCATGTCGTACGGACGGCATGTTAGTAAAACCCGATGTGCCGCTTGTCCCCACAGACCAGACTTATATCAATGACGCAAACCATTCCGGAAAACCATTGCTTGCATGGACTTACACGAAACAGTATGATATTCAAACTGATTATGTATTTGCTTTTGCAGGTAAAAATATAAATGACAAAGACTTTTCATTTAGTCCTTCGTCTCTGGGAATGAAAGGGGAGGTAGTGATTTATAATCCGGTGACGTATTCAGCAAAAAAAATAAATGCATCAGATACCTTTTCGGATGTTGTCGGAAATGATCATTATTCCTATTACATCGTTGCGCCTTTTACTTCATCAGGCATTGCTTTCCTTGGAGATGAAAATAAAATAGCAGCTACGGGGGAACAGCGAATAGCCGATATTATTTCAAATAGGAATCAATTGAAAGTAACAGTTCTCTTTGCCAAAGGAGAAAAGTCTGTTACACTGCATGGTTATTATGAAAAACCATTTAAAACAAACCTGGGGAAATTAACCCTGAGTCAGGATAAAAAATATTTTACGCTGGAGTTGCCGGCACCAAAGAATAATATACATGAAATTACAGTTGCTTTTATGGTGAGATAGAACTATTCAATATCGGTAATACATTTTTTGTTATAAGATAGCTAAAGTAAACTTTGACAGTACATACTTAGTTAAGGATAAAAGTTTTCTAATTCCATGATAACGGATTAATTTTACAATGACAGATGCTAATCCAATATTAAACCAAAACCAAGGTTACTATTTATGACTAATAAAAATTTATCATTCTATTGCCTCATTACAATCTCTATTTTTTGTATAATCATTCCTGTACAAAAAGTTTACGGTCAAACTGAAATCACTCAATGGCAATATGGGAAAAAAGGTGCCATATCCATTACTTACGATGATGGCAATAGAAATCAGTTCAAGATTGCTTTGCCAATCATGGAAAAGCTAAAGCTTCCTACCACCTTCTTTATTATCACAGGTCCGATAAAAGGTTCACAGTACGAAGGTGAATTTATCGGGCGGCCGGTAAAAGATATTATTGAAGAATCAGTAACGGTCCCAACCGATGCGCATAATTTTTTTGAACGTGCTTCCGCCTCAAGGTATTTGGGATACGCGGGTGCTGAGCCTTATTATAACCAGGCCGATGCCTTTTATGAATCAGGGGAAAAAGACAGTGCTTACCATGAAATGGATTTGCTTTACAAACTTGTAAGAGAGAAAAAGCTTCAGCCGGGAAGATATACCAGTATGGAAATCTCAGAGGAAAAAGGATTAAACTGGAGCTCTATTCGGAAATATGCCTCTGCAGGTTATGAATTTGCCAGTCATACCGTCACACATGCTCATCTGGCCATCTTAGATACGGCCAATATGGGGTATGAGTTAGAAAAGAGCCAGGAAGATATATTGAATCATTTGGGATTAAAATATACCTTCTCTGCAGAAGTTCCTTTCGGTATTGATGACCCTCGTGTGATGAGATTCGCTATGCCCATATATCAGGCTTTGAGAAATCAGATGACTGATCCTTATTTGGAAGAAATAAACCGTGGTGATAAAGCTGATCCGGGAAAATCCGATAAGCCCTATGTGCAGTGGCAGCGGGGACCCGTCACTAATACCCCGTTATGGTTGATGAAATCGTGGATTGATACTGTTCTTACTCATGACAATATTTGGTTGGTATTGGTAATCCACGGCGTAGATAATTTAGGATGGGAACCATTAACGCCTCAATTATTGAAGAATTATTTTCAATCGATAAAAAAGAATGAAAATGATTTATGGATAGCCACCTTCGGAGATGTCGCCAGATATATGCGGGAAAAAATGTTTGCTAAGATTCATGAACAAAATGAGCGGGACAGAATAATTATTACGCTTACACATTCTTTAGATACCGCTTTTTACCATCTCCCTTTAACATTAAAAACCTATGTACCCGCTGATTGGAAAAATGTAAGGATTGTTCAGCTAAACCACGCACATACTGAAATTGTCAGAGAGGACGAAAAAGGAGCTTATATTTTGTATCAGGCTAAACCTAATTCAGGTAATATTATTTTATCAAAACATCATGGATAAATCTTCAATGAATGAAAACAGCTACATGAAATGTTGATGTACGTCAATAATGCGCAAACATGGATGAAGGTAAGGCCGTTTTAAATGATTATGAAAATAATTCCACCTGTATTACTTTAGCAGGGAAAACTGAAATGCATGAAAAGATCTTTTGTAATATTTGTGCTCTTGATCGCGGGCAACGTTTATTTTGCACAAAGCCAAAGCTGGAACACAAAAGATGTTGAGTTAAGTAATGGCTGGCAAATGCAATCCTCTGCCGAGGTGCCCACCGATGGACATCAGGTTGCTTCCATGAACTATAATCCTGAAAACTGGCATCGTGCGAATGTTCCCGGAAGTGTGCTCGGTTCTTTGGTGAATGATGGCATGTATAAAAATATTTTTTACCATCGCAATCTGGAAAGAGTTCCGGATACTCCGTTCGAAGTTCCCTGGTGGTATCGCACTGCTTTTAATATTGACGAACTACATGACGGCCAGGTATATCGCCTGCGTTTTAATGGTATTAGCTACCGCGCCGATATATGGCTGAATGGAAAAAAGATTGCTTCCGCCGATACGATTGCCGGAAGTTTCAGGCAATTTATCTTAAATGTTACTCCATATATAAAGAAAGGAAAGAACGTATTGGCTTTAAAGATTTCTCAGGCTAAACCGGGAGATTTGAATATTGGCTTTGTAGATTGGAATCCCGAACCACCGGATAAAAACATGGGAATCTGGCGCACGGTTCATCTGCTGGAATCTGGCCCCGTATCTGTTACTTATCCTTTCGTGAGGACAGCCGTGGATACGGCTACGCTTCAGCATGCCCGGATTACTTTAGGTATGATATTGCAAAATCATTCTCCCAAAACAGTTAATGGGAATTTGACAATTTCCATTGGAAATACTATTCACCTCTCAAAAAAAGTCAGCCTGCCGCCCAATGAAAAAACGCAGGTGATACTTACTCCGGAAGAATATGCTGCATTGAATGTGGATCATCCCAAACTGTGGTGGACACATGAATTAGGAAAGCCTAATCTTTATGAATTGAGCATCAATTATGATATTGACGGAAAATTATCCGCTACTAAAAATATGAAATTCGGTATCCGCCAGGTTTCTTCTTATCTGGATGCAGCCGGCTGGCGGGGTTTTCGGTTGAATGGAAAGAAGATATTGATAAAAGGGGGAGGCTGGACTGATCCGATGCTGTTGAATCCCACACCGGCTGAGATTAAAGCAGGCGTGGATTATGCCGTTCACATGAACCTTAATACATTGCGTATGGAGGGTTTCTGGGGTGAAAATCAGGAAATTTATAATCTGTGTGATGAAAAGGGTATTTTGAT
>SCQV01000563.1 GCA_004299085.1 Chitinophagaceae bacterium
GCAGCCTTTTTCCCGATTTCATTTTTTAAGTTAACTTCTTCCTCTTTTTTTATTTCAATTTTTTCCTTTCCGTCTGTCGTTAAAATGTTTCCTTCAAAATGAAGGATATTATTGTTGATAAATGCATACGCGCTGATAGGGGTAGAACATCCGCCAAGCAGTGTTTTTAAAAAATCCCTTTCTGCATGCGTGCATATTTCTGTTTCTTCATCATTCAATAGCCGGCAGGTTTCCATAATAAGCGCATCCTCTTTTCTGCATACTATCATGATAGCGCCTTGTGCCGGTGCAGGCAGCATCCAATCCAGTTCCATAGAATTTTCGGGCCGGAGATTGATACGTTCCAGACCGGCAGCCGCGAAGATGGCGCCTTCCCAGTTATTTTCATGTAATTTTCTCAAGCGCGTATTTACGTTTCCACGTAGATTTACAATACTATGCCTGGGGTAATGATGCAGCCATTGCGCTTTACGGCGGATGCTGCCTGTAGCAATGATGGCAGCATAACTTTTATCATCTAAGAAATGAGTGGAATGTTTATATACGAGCAAATCTTTCACGGCGCCCCGCTTGAGCACTGCTGCCTGGGCAATTCCTTTGGCGGGGATAGTGGGAACATCTTTCATGGAATGAACGGCAATGTCCACCTGACTATTCAAAAGAGCGGCATCTAAGCTTCTGGTAAAAACGCCTTGTACACCCATTTCGTAAAGAGGCGTTTTTACATTAAGATCACCTTCGCTTTTCACTTTAATGATTTCCGATGTGACTTGGTGTTGTTTCAGCAACTGCTGTACCTGGGTTGCCTGCCATAAGGCTAACTCACTCTCACGTGTTCCGATACGAATCAATTTACTCATGTTACTTACCCGATGGTATTTCAAATATTTCACTCAGCACCTGCAGATAATTATCGGCCTGTCCGTTAGCCTGGCGCAATTTTCCTGCGAAGACATTCACCATCTTTTGTACAATGCGCGAAGACAGTTCCTCGGTATCAGGCTGTTCTAAAGAAGTATCTTTTTTAAGATTCTTTATCTCTGTATGATGAATTTGTTCCAGCCTCTTTTTCACTTCTTGTAATACAACGGCGTGTTTCCTCATTTGATGCCAATAGAGAAAATCCTTCATTTGCTCGTCAATAATGGCTGTTGCCTTAGGTATCTCTTTGTGTCTCTCCGCTAAAGTTTTGTCATGCACTTTAGAAAGCATATCCACATCAATGATCTGAACATTTGGAAGAGATTTTACATCTTCTGCTGCATTTTTCGGAATGGATAAATCAAGAATAATGCGGGGTTTTATATTTTTAAATTGTGATTTTTTTACAACCGGCTTATCTGCATTGCTGGCCACCAAAATAATATCCGCTTCATCGAGTTCCTTTGTTAACGCTGAAAAGGGGACACATTTTAAATGACGCTCCTTAGCAAATTCAACTGCAGAAGCCTGTGTCCTGTTGATGAGCGTAATCTTTTCCGTACCGAAATAGCTCATCATATTTTTACAGGTATTGCGCCCGATTTTTCCGGTTCCTATTAACAAAATATTTTTCTTTTCGATATCAGGAATTGTCTTCAGGAATTGCACAGCCGCAAAAGCAACAGATATAGTCCCCGAGCTTAATTTTGTCTCATTCTTTATTTGCTTGGAAACTTGTAATACGCTGCTGATGAGTCTTTCCGTGAATGTCCCTAAGGCATTATGTTCTTTTGCAAAACGTGCCGCATTTTTCACTTGTCCTACCACTTCATAATCTCCTAAAATCTGGGAATCCAGTCCTGCCGCTACGAAATATAAATGCCTGATTGCTTCATGACCCCGTTTGACATAAGCCAGCTTTTGGAATTGTTCAGCATCGCCCCTGGTCTCGCTGCATAAAAGATGAATGAATGTTTGATAATCCTTTGCGAAGCCGTAAATTTCTGTTCGATTACAGGTTGCAAGGATAAATATCTCTCTGATTTCTTTTTGGGCGGCCTTTTTCAGGATGGAAGCGTAAGCTTTATCATCCACTGCATAGCTGCTTCTGATATCCGCATCAGCCTTTTCATAACTGATGCCAACGAGAAAAAAGCCGGGTAAAGATTGTTGAGTAACCTGATTCATGAGCGAAACCTGAATTGAGGGCAAAGTTACTTTAGGAACCTTTATTTCTGAAATAGTTGTGTCATACATCTGTCATTTTTAAATGAACTATCATCTGAACAATTGAAGATAATGAAGATAATTATCAGCGTTTGGAGGCATATATATTTGTTAACTATTTGTCATTGCAGGGTGTGCATCATAAAAGGATTTACTTCCTTTTGTCTGTGCTTTAAATGACGGTTAATAGCTATCTTTGCCGCGTTATTCCGGTATTATAAAAATATAACATGAATAATAATCAACCCGTTCACCGTGGGATTATTTTAATGAATCTTGGTTCAATTGAATCCACTGATGTCCCATCGGTGAAAAAATATTTGGATGAATTTTTGATGGATGCAAAAGTGATAGATTATCCCTATTTGTTTCGTTTATTGCTGGTAAAAGGAATAATCACACCGAAGCGGGCTCCTCGTACGGCTGAAGCATATAAAAAAATATGGTGGAAGGAAGGTTCTCCTTTGATGGTTTTAACGGACCGTTTGCGGGATGCTTTGCAAAGCAGAATGGAAGAACCGGTAGAAATAGCGATGCGATATGGAAACCCTCACCCCGCAGCCGCCTTCAAATCATTGATGGTTAAGGATCCTTTGATAGAAGAAGTGGTCGTGATTCCTTTATATCCGCATTATGCCATGGCAAGCTATGAAACGGCGGTGGAATATGTACAGGATATTTATGAAGAAAAACAATATCCGTTTAAGCTGTCAGTGATAAAGCCCTTTTATAAGGAACCGGATTATATTCATGCATTGGCTGAAAATATCCGGCCTTATTTGAAGCAGGAGTTTGATTATTTATTGTTTAGTTATCACGGTGTGCCTGAACGTCACATTCGTAAAAGTGATATTACCCATCATCATTGTTTACAAAGCAAAGACTGTTGTTTTACGGAATCTCCGGCTCATCAATTTTGTTACCGTCATCAGGTGATCACCACCATGAAATTGGTGGCGGAGGAATTGGGATTGCCGGAAGAGAAATATGGCTTTTCATTCCAATCCCGTCTGGGCAGGGCGGAATGGCTAAAGCCCAATACAGTGGATGTTTTAAAGGAACTACCGGGGAAAGGAATCAGGAGTTTGGTGGTGGCAAGTCTGGCGTTTGTAGCTGATTGCCTGGAAACATTGGAAGAAATTGGTATGGAAGGAAAGGAGATTTTTATGAATGCCGGCGGAGAAAGTTTTCAGTTGATTCCCGGCCTGAACACGAATGATGAATGGGTGAATGTGCTGGCGAAATGGGTGAAGGAATATGCCTCGGGAAATAAAGCGATGTTAGTAAGTGCGTGATTAAAATCTTTCCTGACTTGTGTTTATAATTTCCTTTTGTTTTACGCTTCCGGCTGGAGTTTTTTTTGTTACTTTACCGCGTTATTTTATAATTTACTTTTAGCATGATCATCGGAATCCTTAAAGAGCCGGCAGCAGAAAATAGAGTATCCTTATTACCCGAAAATGTAAGACAATTAATAGCATTAAAGATTAAGGTGCTGGTAGAAAAAAATGCCGGATTCCGGGCGTTTGCCGATGATAAAGATTATGAAGCTGCCGGTGCCGTCGTGGTTTCCCGGAATGATATTTTTACTCAGGCCGATCTCCTGCTGTCTATTCATGCCCCGGCGGAAACGGAATTTCCCCTTATTAAAAAAGGAATGGTATGGCTGGGCGATTATGACCCGTTATATCATTTACCTTTATTCAAACAATTTGCTTCATCCGGCTGGACGGTTTTCAGCCTGGATAATATCCCCAGAACTACCCGTGCGCAAAGCATGGATATACGCAGCTCTCAGGCAAATATTGCAGGATATAAAGCCGTGTTGCTGGCGGCGTATGCTTACTCCAGGTATTTCCCCATGTTAATGACGGCAGCGGGAAGTATAGCTCCCGCAAAAATACTGGTATTGGGCGCCGGAGTGGCGGGACTGCAGGCTGTTGCGACTGGAAGGCGCTTAGGCGCAGTGGTGGAAGTGTTTGATACACGCCCTGAAGTAAAAGAAGAAGTGATGAGCCTGGGAGGAAAATTTGTTGAAGTGGAAGGTGCGGCAGATGCTACGAAAGCCGGTGGTTATGCGGTAGAGCAATCAGAGGAATATAAGCAAAAGCAGCAGCAGAAAATTGCAGAAAGTGTGGCGAAAGCAGATATTATTATTTCTACGGCACAAATCCCGGGGAAGAAAGCACCTGTATTGGTTTCCAAATCCATGATCGAAAATATGCGTTCAGGCTCCATTATTGTTGACTTGGCTTCAAGCTCAGGCGGTAACACTGAATTAACGAAAGACAATGAAACCATTCAATATCGTGGGGTTACTATTGTTGGAAATTCTAACCTGCCCTCCGATATGCCTTCCGATGCTAGCAAGCTATATGGTAAAAATGTATTAAATTTTTTAAAACTGATGATTGATAAAGAGGGGAATTTGCAACTCAATTTTGAAGATGAATTGGTGAAAGGGACCTGTATTACCCATGATGGAAAAATAACGAATGAAAGAGTGAGGAAGTTTTTTGGATTGGGGGAATGATGAATAAAGAATAAGGAATGAAGAATAAGGAATAAAGAATGATGAATAAAGAACAAGGAATAAAGAACAAGGAATAATGAATGATGAATAAAGGATGATGAATAATGAAGTGAAGGGAAAATTATAGTTAAAAGATATTTTTAAATCCGGCACATTACGACTTTTCGTAGTGGACACAACCATTCAACCATAAAACCGTTCAACCATAAAACCGTTCAACCATAAAACCGTTCAACCATAAAACCATTCAACAATATAGCCATTCAACCATAAAGCAATATAACAATAAAACCATTCAACAACATAGCCATTCAACCATAAATCAATATAACCATAAAGCCATTCAACAATATAATATCATCATGCAAACTTTAATTTCCTTTTTCCAGCAGAATATAAACATGATTTATATCATCGTGCTGTCTATTTTTTTAGGAATAGAAGTCATATCGCGAGTGCCCTCTGTGTTGCATACACCCCTGATGAGCGGTGCCAATGCCATACATGGTGTAGTAGTGATTGGTGCTATCATTATTATGGGAACCGTGGAACCCGGTAATGTGCTGGCAATTATATTGGGCTTTATAGCAGTTATTGTTGGAACATTGAATGTAGTGGGTGGATATGTGGTAACTGACAGGATGTTGGAAATGTTTTCAAAAAAGAAGAAAAAAAATTAAAAGACCAGGAAAATGTCAAACAGCCTGTTATTATTATCCTATCTGATTGGATCAATTGGGTTTATTGTTGGTTTAAAAATGTTATCTCATCCTGCCACTGCCCGGCGTGGCAATTTAGTGGCGGCCGGCGGTTTTCTCATTGCACTTATAGGAACGTTGGTTTTGTATCGTGATGCTAATGGGAACCATTTACATAATTATGGCTGGATATTCGAAGGTCTTATCATTGGAGGCATCATTGGTGTTGTCTCTGCAAGAAAAGTGAAAATGACCGCTATGCCTGAAATGGTGAGCATGTTCAACGGCATGGGTGGACTTTGTGCGGCATTAATAGGCATTATTGAATTTGATCACAAAGTGCATTTGCCTGTACGGGAATATTTACTGCTGAATGGACAGACTATCTCTATCTTATCCAACAATACGATACAAACCGGCTTGATTTTGATATTGCTGATTGAAGTAGTAATAGGTATAGTTTCCTTTACGGGAAGTATGGTCGCCTGGGGAAAACTGGTGGGCAGCATCAAAGATAAAGTGTTTAAAGGGCAACGCATCATTAACTTTATAGTGCTGGCAGGCATTATAGTATTGTTTATTTATTTACTGTGCATCTGTCCGCAACATATTCAACTTATTAATGGCGATCTGGCAGGATTAAAAGCCACCTTTCAAATTTCTACGGAAGCTATCGTTATCTTTTGCATGATTATTTTACTGTCAATCCTGTATGGGATATTCTTTGTGATGCCGATTGGCGGCGCCGATATGCCGGTGGTTATTTCTTTGTTGAATGCCTGCACCGGCGTGGCAGCCGGCTGCGGTGGTTTGCTGTATAATAATGCCGTCATGATAACCGGCGGTATTTTAGTTGGAGCGGCGGGGGGTATTCTGACCATACTGATGTGTAAAGCCATGAACCGGTCTTTGAAAAATGTGTTGTTAGGCGCTTTTGGTTCGGCAGCTAAAAAACAGGATGAGGAAGGGCAGGCCCATGGACCAATTAAAGAGATTAGCGTCAGTGATGCAGCCGTGGTGCTGGCTTATGCCCATAAAGTATTGATTGTTCCGGGATATGGATTAGCGGTTGCACAAGCACAACATGCCTGCCATGAATTGGAAAAATTACTGGAAAGCAAAGGCGTGGAGGTGGAATATGCCATTCATCCGGTGGCAGGGAGAATGCCGGGACACATGAATGTACTACTTGCCGAAGCAGATGTATCGTATGATAAATTGCTGGAAATGGACGATGCGAACAGCGAGTTCCCCACCACGGATGCCGTTTTGATTTTAGGCGCTAATGATGTGGTGAATCCTGCTGCAAAGAAGGATGCCTCCAGTCCCATATATGGAATGCCTATATTGGAAGTGGATAAAGCCAAGATGGTGATCGTGAATAAACGCAGCATGAAACCCGGTTATGCCGGCATAGAAAATGCGTTATTTTTTGAACCTAAAACTTCCATGCTTTTTGGCGATGCTAAAAAAGTATTGCAGGACCTGACGGCTGAAATAAAGCAGATGTAGGATTAATGTTTAAGTGTTGAGTCCACTCTGAAAAGTTTAAAAATGCCACAAAGTCTCAAACCTGCCTGACCAGTAGGCAGGGACACAAAGAAAACACAAAGTGTATTTAGCTGATTTTATAAATCTTTGTGAAACTTAGCGACTTAGTGCCTTCGTGGCAAATTGAATAAATCTGACTTTTCATAGTGGGCTCAGTGTTTGACTTTTGATGATTCTGTTGCACATTATTAAAGGCTGTTCTTTTGTTAAATCTTTATCTGCTTAATCCCTTGTCCCACCAAGGTTAATCACAGCAAGCGGAGTTGTAACCTTATTTATCAAAAAGTTAATTATCTGCTGATTATCAGTCAGAAATACTTTTTATTAATTACTTTTGTCCAATCAATTTCGTTTATTTTTTAATCCTTATATCATGGGTTATCTTAAAGATACATTTTATAAAAAGTCGGAAGAGCTTGCTGCAGAAATCAGGGGCATCCTGAAGGAATATGGCGACAAACAGGTGGATAAAGTTCATATTTCACAAATTTATCAGGGCATGAGGGGCGTTACCGGGTTGGTGAGTGAAACTTCCTTATTAGATCCTATTAATGGGATTCGTTTTCGTGGTTATTCCATTCCCGAGTTGAAAGAAAAGCTTCCTAAAATCCCCGGAGGATCAGAACCTTTGCCGGAGGGGCTTTTTTATCTGATGCTTATTGGTGAGTTACCTACGGAAGAAGATGTGCAGCATATTTCCAATACCTGGGGCAGGCGATCCCAGATACCGCGTCATGTATTTAATACCATTGATAAATTGCCGGTGGAAACTCATCCCATGACGCAGTTTAGCATCGGTATTATGGCGATGCAGACGGAATCGGTATTTGCGAAGGCCTATGCCAGAGGGATCAGCAAGCAGGATTATTGGGATTATACTTATGAAGATGCCATGAATCTGATAGCACGTTTGCCCCGGCTGGCAGCTTATATCTATCGCAGAAAATATAAGAATAACACGCATATAGAACCCGATCCGGGTTTGGACTGGGCGGGAAACTTTGCCCACATGCTGGGCTTTGAAGAAGAAGATTTCAAGGCATTAATGCGCCTGTACATGACCATTCATGCCGATCATGAAGGCGGTAATGTAAGCGCACATACGACACATTTAGTTGGCTCTGCTTTAAGTGATCCTTATCTGGCTTTTGCTGCCGGCATGAACGGACTGGCCGGGCCTCTGCACGGGTTAGCCAACCAGGAAGTGATCAAATGGATAGATCAGATGCGGGAAGAATTGGGTGGCGGCCTGCCTTCCAAAGACGAAATTGAAAAATATGTCCGTAAAACATTGGACGATGGGAAAGTGATTCCGGGATATGGCCATGCCGTGTTGCGGAAAACGGATCCGCGGTTTACCGCACAAATGGAATTTGCCAAAGCACATCTTCCGAATGATGAGTTGGTAAATATCGTTTGGCGTGTGTATGAAGTCGTTCCGGGTATTCTTAAAGAATTAGGAAAAGCCAAGAATCCCTGGCCTAATGTAGATGCACACTCCGGCTCTTTGCTGGTACATTACGGACTGATTGAGTATGAGTTTTATACCGTATTGTTCGGGGTCGCCCGTTCACTGGGTGTGTTGGCTTCGCTTTGCTGGGACAGAGCCTTAGGGTTGCCTTTGGAAAGGCCGAAATCAGTTACCACGCAATGGGTGAAGAAATTCATTAAGGGAGAATTGGAGAATTACGAAGACTGAAAAAG
>SCQV01000564.1 GCA_004299085.1 Chitinophagaceae bacterium
CGGCATTTCTTATGGACTGGCGACACTTCCTTCCTGCGTTCATGCTGGCCGGTACTTCAACGTCATCTGGCATGGGAAAGAAGAAACTTTGATGCAGATAATAATGGTTTATTCGATGCTTATGCCTGTATCTGGGCAAGTGATGCCATTGAATATAGTGGCGGCGGTGTAGCTTACAGCACCGCTTATAACTATTTTGAAAATAAAATGGCTGCAAGGATTGCCAATATAGTGGGGGAAAATCCTTTACCTTATCAGGAAGAAGCGAACAAGATAAAACAAGCGATGGACAGCATATTATGGATGTCCAAAAAAGGATGGTTTGCGGAATACAAAGATCGTTTAGGGCTACGGCTGCTTCATCCCGATGCCGGATTGTGGACTGTTTATCATGCCATAGATGAAAGATCAACTGATCCTTTCCAATCCTATCAACTATTACGTTATGTGGATACTCATATTCCCCATATTCCGATTCAGTGTAATAGCCTGAAGGGTTATTATATGCTTCCCACCACCGACTGGATGCCTTATACCTGGAGTGTCAATAATGTAGCTATGGCTGAAATGGCACATACGGCGCTGGCATTCTGGGAGGGGGGGCAAAATAAAACGGCCTATACTATATTCAAAAGTTTGATATTGGAAAGCATGTATCTGGGTACCTCTCCGGGTAATTTTGAACAGCTATCTTATTATGACCGTTATCGCGGAGAGCTTTATCATGATTTTGCTGACCCTATTGGTGTCTGTTCACGCGCATTGGTAGAAGGATTGTTTGGCATTCACCCCGATGCCTTGTCAGATACTTTATTGATACAGCCCGGATGGCCATCAACCTGGAAATATGCTTCCTTCAGCACGCCTGATATAAAGATGGCGTATCATCAATCAGGCGCTGAAAGTAATTATACTATTATTCCCTCTTTTCCCAAAAAGATGAATTTACAATGCAGGATTATAGCGGCAAAAAGTGATATTAAGAATATCCGGATAAATAATGAGCTTGTTGCGTGGAATGCTGATACAACCGCCGTTGGACAACCTATTATAATCTTTAATGCGCCTTACAGCGATGACTATAAAATTAGTATAAAATGGTCAGGCGGGGGAATAGCAAAAGCTAAATATGATAACATAGCAGTCGCGGGTTATCCTTTTACTGTACATATCGAACATGCACAGATATTGGATATTAAAGATCCGCAAGGGACTTTATCTTATATAAAACAGACTGAAAATAATATCCGGGGCAAAGTAAATGGTGAGCAAGGGGAGCATACGCTGTTTATCAAGGTAAAGCAAAATAAATTATCCTGGTGGTTACCCATTAACTTTGTGATACCTGCTGCGTATGAAATAAGAAAAATTGCAAACGGGGATCCAAACGGAATACAATTCAGCATACAGAATAATACCAATCAGGAATTCGATCATTCCGTCACCATTCAATCCGGTAACTTTTCCCAAACAAGAACAATCATTATTCCTGCTCATCATCATTCATCAGAAGTAAAGATCCCTGCTGCCCAATTATTTCCCGGCACCAACAGAATAGAAATATCAACAAATGGTTATATCCTTGCAGACACCTGTATCATCAACCGG
>SCQV01000565.1 GCA_004299085.1 Chitinophagaceae bacterium
AACTGTGGAAGGAGTAACAATGGCGCCCGTGCTTACCTGTCTCAAGCCTACTTTACCGTCAAAAGGAGCGCGAATATTTGTTTTGGTGATCTCGGCTTTATAATAATCAATATCTGCCTGAGCGGAAGCTACCTGGTTTTGCGTGTTGTCCACATTTTGCTCGCTGATGCCGTTAATGGCAAGCAGTTGTTTCTGACGTTTAAGTGTGGTGTCGGCTAATTGCTGTTGGATTTTGGACTTTTCCAATTGGGCTTTCAAGTCACCATCGAATAGCTCAACCAGCAAATCTCCTTTCTTTACATAAGCCCCTTCTTTAAAATTTATTTGCGTAACCCTGCCGGTTATTTCAGGTTGTATTACAATAGTTTCATTACTTAGCAACGTTCCGGTCACCTCCAGATCGTTTTGCAGGGGAACGGGTTTTACTACATAAGCATCTACCAAAAGATCTTTGGAACCTTTTGCCATATTGGTTCTTTCCGTAGCCAGCTTATGATCCTTTTTCATTTTATTATAAGCCAGCGCGCCTAAGGCACATACTACTATAATAATCAAAATAATCCGGATAATTGTTCGATTCATACTTTTTTGTTTCCTGAAAATTCTTATATTCTAATATTGCCTGTAACACTTTTTAATGAAAAAGAAGGCCAAAGTTACAAAACAAGGCTTGACAGATTAAACGTGGAAACTCTATATTATTATAAAAGGTAAAAAGGCATTGTAAAAGGCAAAAGTGATTAATGTTCAGGGTTTTTGAAAAAATTAAAAGCGCTTATTTCCGTAAAATTTATATTTTTGCGCCAAAATAATCCTAAAAATTACCGTTATGTCAGACATTGCATCAAGAGTAAAAAAGATCATCATTGACAAATTAGGCGTTGACGAAGCAGAAGTAACACCTGAAGCCAGTTTCACAAATGACCTTGGGGCTGATTCGCTGGACACCGTCGAGCTGATCATGGAATTTGAAAAAGAATTCAACATCTCCATTCCTGACGAACAGGCAGAAACAATTACTACTGTTGGTCAGGCAATTTCTTATTTAGAAGAACACGCCAAATAATCAGGAGTAAAAACTTGTTTTACGATTAATGGAATTAAAACGTGTAGTAATCACAGGTTTAGGCGCACTTACGCCGTTGGGCAATTCTGTTCCAGCATATTGGGACGGGTTGGTGAACGGCGTATCCGGCGCTGATTTCATTCAATCGTTTGACCCGACCAAATTCAGGACACGGTTTGCCTGCGAGCTTAAAAACTTCAACCCCGCTGATTTTCTTGATAAAAAAGAAGTCAGGAAATTAGATCGTTTTGCCCAAACAGCTTTAATTGTCGCTGATCAGGCTATTAAAGATTCGGGAGTGAATGTCGAAAAAATTAATACTGAACGGGTCGGGGTCATACATTCTTCGGGAATAGGAGGATTAACCTCTTTTTGTGAAGAATTAAGGACCTTTTATCAGGGTGATGGCACTCCGCGATTTAGCCCTTTTTTTGTTCCTAAAATGATTATTGATATAGCCGCGGGGTTCATTGCTATGCGCTTCAATTTCAGAGGGCCTAACTTCGCGGTGGTGTCTGCATGCGCTTCTTCTACCAATGCCATCATCGAAGCTTTTAACTATATTCGTATGGGCAAGGCCGATATGATGTTAGCCGGAGGTTCTGAAAGTATGATTAACGAAGCCGGCGTGGGCGGATTCAGCGCTATGAGAGCCCTCTCCGAACGGAATGACAACCCCCAGACTGCTTCGCGGCCTTTCGATTTGGACAGAGACGGATTCGTCATTGGCGAAGGCGCCGGATGTTTGATATTGGAAGATCTTGAAATGGCGAAAGCGCGTGGGGCACATATTTATGCGGAAGTAGCCGGAGGCGGAGCTTCTGCAGATGCACACCATATTACTGCACCCCACCCCGAAGGATTAGGTGCCAGGCTGGTCATGCAACGTGCGTTGGATGATGCAGGAATGAGACCCGGTGAAATTGATTACATCAATGTGCATGGAACATCTACACCTTTGGGAGATGTTTCGGAAGTAAAGGCTATCCATCAGCTTTTTGGCGATGCTATTTACATGCTGAATATCAGTTCCACTAAATCCATGACCGGACATCTGCTCGGAGCAGCAGGAGCGATAGAAGCTATTGCTTGCCTGATGGCTATTCAGCATCAGATTGTTCCTCCTACCATCAATCACTTTGCCGACGATCCTCAATTTGACCCCAAAGTTAATTTCACCTTCAACAAAGCTCAGAAAAGAGAGGTGAATGTTACTTTAAGTAATACCTTTGGATTTGGAGGACATAACGCCTCCGTCATATTCAAAAAGTTTGTTGGCTGATTTCTCGTGGAAAATAAAAAAGAATTGAAAAACGTGCTGGGATTTACACCCAGAAAAACGGCTATTTATGAAATAGCGCTCAGTCACCGTTCCAGTAAAGAAAGTAAAGACGAAAATAATGAACGGCTGGAGTATCTGGGCGACGCCATTTTGGGGGCCGTTATTGGAGATTTTTTATATAAGAAATATCCCTACCAGCCTGAAGGATATCTAACGGAAATGCGTTCCAAGATCGTGAACAGGCAACGGCTGAATGAAATCGCCATTAAAATGGGATTACGCCGTCTTACGATTTACAATAAAGACAATAACTTTCTGAAGATCAGCGGAATTTTCGGAAATACCCTGGAAGCATTGATAGGTGCAGTTTATCTGGATCAGGGATTTGAAAAAACACGTAAATTTATTTTCAAGCGAATCGTTTTGCCCTACATAGATTTGGAGTCGCTGGAAAATGAAGAAATAAACCATAAGAATAAATTATACGGATGGGCTAACAAATATGGCCATCAACTGGAGTTTGAGCTTTTAGATGAACATCTGGAAGGTGGAAGACGTTTGTTTACAGTGGCCATCGTGGTAGATGGGGATATGGTTTGTTCAGGGAAAGCTTATAATAAAAAAGATGCAGGACAATTGGCTGCACGGGATGCGTTGGATAAGTTGGGGATTGCTTCGGGGAAATGATGACTATGGTTCTCTTCAATACCTCGTGGGTTCCATACTCACATGCCTTACTCTCACAATAGTAATATCCCCCTCTCCAACATGGTACGCAATCCTATAACGATGAATCTCATAAGCCCGATAACTTCCATCATTGTCTTCTTTATATTTGTCCGGTTGGTGAAGCTTGAAATCTTTTGACAATTCTCTTGTTGAAGCAAGAATATCTTTTCGAACCTTTTCGGCATTCATGGGAGAATCCCTTTTGATATATTTATATAATTCTCTCAACTGTGTCCTTACCTTTTGAGGCCAGATCACCCTTTTAGCTTCTACCATAAGGATGATTCTCTTTCCAATTCATCCTGTGTAACATAGTTCCCCGCTTTAGCTTCCTTCATTGCTTCACTGACTTCTTTATTGTATTGTTCAATGCTGATTCGGGACGTAGAATCCTTCTGATTAATAAAAGATTTTATCAGACGTACGACTAATTCCTTTTGTTCTGTGGTAAGCAGAGAAAGATACTTATTTAACTCAGTATTGATTGAATTGGCTTTCATTTTGGATGCTTGTTATATACACAAATATACATCTTCTTTCCCAATTATTTTTTCCTTTTCTTTGTTATCCAACCCTTATGTTGACCGGATATAATTATGCAACTGCTCAATGGTATTTCTTTGGTCCAGGATCGTTTCTTTCACTAAATCATTAATGGAGATAATACCACAAAGCTGATTATTTTCAAAAACCGGTAGATAACGAATGTTGGCATCTGACATCAGCACCATACAATGATCAATATTGTCTTGGGGATTTATTTTGGGTAAATCCGTGGACATAATATCGCCTACCTTAGTTTCAGAAGATGTTTTTCCCTGCAAAATAATTTTTCGTGCATAATCACGTTCCGTCATCAGCCCGCGATATTCACCATTTTCAATAACGGCAATGGAACCTATATTCTTTTCAGCCATGATTTTTAAAGCATCTAATACATGACGATCCGGCTCTACGGATATGACATTTTTCCCTTTACGATCAAGGATTTGAGCGACATTTTTCATGGTGAGAAAGATTTAAAAGTTAACAAATCTGTTTTGATGGAGGAAAAGGTACAATAATCCTCCGGATTTTACAAATGATTTTTTCCGTTCATCGTGGGTGTCAGTTCTCCACGAAGGGGAGTTTGCAGCAGGCATTTGATTTCTTCCGTTGACAATGACTGGCCTAACAGGAACATCATTTTAGTGACCGAAGCTTCAAAAGTCATATCATATCCGCTGATTACACCGGCTTCCTGTAAGTATTTGCTGGTTTCATATCTTCCTAATTCCACTGAACCTCCGTCACATTGAGT
>SCQV01000566.1 GCA_004299085.1 Chitinophagaceae bacterium
TTTCCTGATGTCTGATTTAAAAACGCCCGCCTAACTATGGAAGGCTGTGGCAAAATAAACCCAGATTTTGCAGTTAGCTGCAAAATCTGCCTGAAAGGCCGACGAAGCATAGCTTGTCGGAGTTAACCCTGACAAAAAATGGCAAAAAGCTATTTTTTCGTCACTGCTTCGCAGAAATTTTGCTACTGCAAAATTTGGGATAAATCAGACATCATTAGATCGGACATAAAAAAATCAAAAATCTACCCCCAATGCCAGATACCATGTTGGCTTGCCCTGGAAAAATCCGGTCATTGGCCATGCAGTATCCAGGCGCAGGAAATATCCTGCAATGGTAGTACGCGCACCAAAGCCATATCCTCCAACAAATGGGCCCAGGCTACTATTCTTAACCTGGACTGTTACAGGAGGATTACTGTATGTCTGGTAGCTGTTTCCATTCAGCCCAGTGATGGAGCCGTTCCATGCCGTACCCATATCCATAAAAGAAGTAAGCATAAAATTGCGTATAAAATCCGATCCGATAGGCTGATCAATAAAGGTGGCAAATACCGGAAGACGCAATTCTGTATTCATCAACAGCACATTGTTGCCATTCTTTATATTTTGGTCATATCCACGGAGATTCTCTGCCAGAGTCTGATAAGCATAATTGGCATTATAATTAATGGGAGTGTTGTTATTATATTTCGGGAAAAGCCAGTTATCCACACCACCCAGATAATAAAGCACTTTCCTGTTTCCCCAGGAAAAATTACCGGCCACACGGGTAGCCCAGATGAAATTCTTATAAATAGGCAGATAATACCGCGCATCAAATCCTGAATTAAAGGTAAATGCGCGGGTAGAGCCCTGGCTCTTATTTAGCTGTGGAAACATTTCAATGTATGCTTTCCACCGGAGTCCGTTCCAGATGTCAATGGTGGGATTGATGGTGTTATCATACACATAAGATATTCGTGTAACTCCAAATTGCTGATCAATATCACCCGGCGTTTTACCAAGGGATACCGCATCGCTTGCCAACACTACGGTCCGGTCACTCCTATAACCAACGGATAGATGCACACTTCGTACTACATCTATCGGAATGGTAGCGGTAACCTGATATAGATTAGTCAGCAGCCTTCCTTCATAAGGGGCATTAGAAAATCCCACACGCTGTGTTTTCCGGTAATACAATAAGTCCCAATCCACATAATGTCGCAGGTTTTGATAAGAAAAATAATATTCGCTCCCGTTAAAAGTAGAGGGAAACTGAAATCCTCCGGTGAACTTAATATCTTCCATAAGATCACTGACGCCCACCTGAATGAGTCCGTTAAAAGGTTGCTCAAGGTAAATAGGCCCGCCACCACCCGTAAAAGGCTGATAAGGTGTAATAAGCACCGCGTTGCTCAACTGAGTAATCAGATAATCTGTTGAAAATTTGAGATGATAGGGGAAAAGCTTCGCATTTTGCAGCGTCAATGCATTCGGATTTTCCAATGCTGCATTTTGCTTGATAATTAAATTAGTATCCGGAGGCTGATATCCAAACTGGCTTTGGAAAAAATTCCCCGGTTTTTTCGAGGTATCTTTCGGCTGCTGATAATAAGAAGGCAATCCGAGCTTCATGCTGTCCTGATGTAACTGGAATCTTCTAAAAGAAGTCAGCGGTGTACTTACATTCCGGCGGGAGAGCGTTTGTTCATCCACTCTGAGCTTATAGGTTCTGGAAAAATCTCCTCTGCGTGCCGTTTCCGAAACGACCTGCTTCTGTCCGGCCTGATAAGATTCTGTAACTCCATCGGCATAATTTGTAAGCGGAAACACCACGGTGGAATCCTTGGTGATAGCCACGTATTTTACGGAATCCGGCTTCTGAGTCCCATAAGTTGCCAGCAAGGTATCCACTTCTGCATTATCCGGATTTCTTAAAATATCGGCTCCGATATAAACCATCGTATCCAATCCTTCGGGGATGGAATAAAACGAACCTGCATACCGGTTGGCAATTCCGTTTTGATCGCCGATGAAAGTATAATATTCAGGGCTATATTGCATGGGGAAGCTGGCATTTCCTTTTTTCAAATGAGTTAACTGGGTAATTACCCTGCCTTGCGGCGTTTCATAATTACTCATTAAAAACACATTAAACTGGTTATGCGGCAAAACCGTATCTGCATTCGTGGCTTTAGCGGAAGGCCTGTTTGAAACAAAGATGATCCCGCTTTTACCAACTAATCCCACATAAGAAGGATCCAATTCGTCATACACATCATTGGTCAACTGATTTACCTTGAAGGTGCTCATGTTAAACGTAAAAAGATCCGTTTGCCCGTCTTTAATAGCCGAAAGCAATAAAGTATGCTGGTCCAGCAAATATTGAAAGCTGTTAATGGACTGGAATTCTGCCGGCAAAGTAAAGTGAAGTTTTGTCCGGGTCATCTCATCATAGACCATCAACCTGGGTTTGCCTTTTTCCTCATAGATGATGGCCAACTGATGGCCATTCGGCGACCAGGCTAATTGCGGGTAATCAGGATTTACTTCTGCCTTAAGCTGACGTACTCCGCTTTTCAGTAATTGAGTGGGTTTGAAATAACCCTGATAGAGCAATACGCGGTAAACCCCATTTTTAAATTGCACCATGGCATAATCACGGTTTACAGGATCGGGATGAATCCGGTAATGATCCGCCTTGAAATTATCCTGAGTGGTCACGACTGTTCCCAGCGTATTTTGTCTCCTGCCGCGGTTGTCAAATTCATAGCGGCGGAAATTAAAAGTCATAAAATCCTGGCGTGTTTCCTTAAAGCTTTTATGCAACACCTGTTCACAGGCTCTTTTCAAACTCCGATCAATACGGGAAATATACAGCAGGTAAGAAGGCGCATCGGTTCCATAAATATTTTCAACATAATACCAGAAAGCATGTCCTGCCAGTGTCGGATATTCCAGCGCCAACTGATTGAAAGTCTGATAACGGCCGGTGCGCAGCAATTGCTTTAGCTGGTTATCCAAATTAACATTCCAGTTTTGCGCCACATACGCCACATAACCATCTGTGTACCATTTAGGCAGATTCAGCAGAGCGGCATTCCCGGCAAATTCTCCGACATCATTTCCAAAAAGCATATTTTGAATCATGACATTCGCTATTCCCTGTCTTATCTGAACCCGCAGCTTATTATGGTCCCCATCATAATAAATGATCATTTTGTTGCCCACTAACTTGGTCACTCCACCGGTATTCTGCCATTGAAGTCCGATACCGATATTGGATTGCTTCAGGTCGGTAAAGTCGTTATAAACGATAATATTCACCCGGCGCTGCAATCCGTAGTCCATCTCTTTCTCAATCAGCGGTAATTCCTGTTCCGCCACCTGGGCTATATATTTTCCTAAATTTAATCCACCCTGGCTGAAATAGGTATTAAAATTGGTGGTTCGAAGATAACGCCAGTGAAACAATTTATACTGAAGCCTGTTTTGTCCAAATGTAACGGTGTTGGTTTGAGCTGTTGCACTGAAGCCTGAACCCAGCAGACAGAGTGTAATGATGTAAAAGCCGATCCTGCGAATCATAGGGTGAATATTGAATATAGTGTAATTTCGCTCCGTCCGGAAGCTTGGTAAAGATA
>SCQV01000567.1 GCA_004299085.1 Chitinophagaceae bacterium
ATATGCCTTGCTTTATCAATACTGAAGCCTGTCCTTGGCGGACGCTTGGCCGTTTGCGTAAATGAGGAAGCATCTGCCTTTTCTATGAGTGATTTATCTAAATGAAAATAACCGGCAGTTTTCAAAGCCATTTCATAAGGAGTCAGGAAGTCTTTCCCTGAAATATTAAAAATGCCGGATTCCCCGCTTAAATTCTCTGAATTATTTCTTAAATATTTTTCGGTTATCAGTTTACAACCCATCGCCAGGTCCTCCACTAATGTCGGTGTGCGCCATTGATCATCCACTACTTTAATCTTTTTTCCCTGTTCCAGGCTTTTTTTAACCCAAAGGATAATATTGGAACGGCTCATATCTTCAGCAACCCCATATACCAGGACTGTACGCGCTATAGCCCAACGCAACTGGCTTGTCATCAGCAACATTTCTGCCGCTAATTTGCTCATGCCATAATAGCTGATTGGATCCGGCAATGCATTCTCATCATAAGGGCCCGATTCGCCGTTAAAAATAAAATCAGTGGATAAGAATAAAAATGCAGACTTTGTTTGTTGAGCGACTTTTATCAGATATTGAGTAGCAAGCACATTCGTTCGCCAGCACTGTTCTTTTTTTATTTCACAATCATCTACTTGCGTCATAGCTGCGCTGTGAATGATGACGTCCGGAGTACAATCCAGCATTGTTTTGATCACTTGATTTTCGTCGCAAATATCTAAAGGGGTGTACCGGTATCCTTCCCTGTCCTTCAAGCGGTTTTCACCGCGTGCTGTAGCAATAATTTGGTTATCCTTGTTTTTTTTTAATAATTTAATCAAATGCTGCCCTAATAACCCATTAGCGCCTGTAATTAATATCTTCATTTTACAAATTTTAAAAAATATAATATCCTTTTAATACCGTAGAAATAACCGTACTTTTGCACCCCAAAACGGCATAAATATATAAAGATTGACAAAAATGCTTTATTTTTTATCATTTAGAAAAACTAATTCAAAATATTAATTTTGTGGCTTCTGACATTAAGACAGGCACTCCGGACAGCAATGCATCCGGGAAAACTATGAGCAAGGTAACCAACATTGCTGTATTAACTTCAGGCGGCGATTCTCCGGGGATGAATGCGGCCATTCGTGCGGTAGTCCGCACCGGCATTTATCACAAGTTAAATGTATATGGCGTAATGTATGGATATAAAGGCATGATTAAGGGCGACATCATCAAGATGGAATCCAAATCGGTTGCCAACATCATCCAACGCGGCGGAACCGTTTTAAAAACAGCGAGGAGCAAAGAATTTTACGAATATGAAGGCCGCAAGGAAGCGTATAATCAATTAAAAAAACATAACATCAATGGGGTGGTTGTCATTGGTGGAGACGGTTCTTTCAAAGGTGCGCTGGCATTCAACCAGGAATTTGACATACCCTGCATCGGGCTGCCGGGGACTATTGATAAAGACATTGCAGGAACTGATTTTACCATAGGCTTTGATACTGCCGTCAATACAGCCGTTGAAGCCATAGACAAAATTCGTGACACTGCCGATGCGCACGACCGCCTTTTTATCGTAGAAGTGATGGGACGTGACGCGGGATATATTGCTTTACACAGCGGCATTGCCACCGGCGCCGAACACATTTTGGTGCCTGAACGCAAGACGAATATTGAAGATATTGTCAGCGCCTTGCAAGCCAATGAACGCAGACAAAAGTTAGTGAACATTATTGTGGTAGCAGAAGGCGATGCTTATGGCGGCGCCAATGAAGTATCCAGGACATTAAAAGAAAAAGTGCCGCACCTTGACATACGCGTTTGTATTTTAGGGCATATTCAGCGTGGCGGTTCTCCCTCCTGTATAGACAGAGTGATAGCCAGTCGCCTCGGCTTTGCGGCGGTAGAATCCCTATTGGAAGGCAGAAGCAATTGTATGATAGGTATTGTAAATAACTTATTGCAATATACTCCTTTAGAAAATGCTATAAAGGACAGACAGAAAATTGATGAGAACTGGTTTAATATCACACGCATCTTAGCAAGTTAATTTAAACAAAAAATAATGCCGACAAAAAGCAAAAAAGACCTTTCCAAATACATTAATAAGGAAATGAATCATGAGGCTGCACGCCAGCACTCAGCACATAAGACAAAAATAGTCGCCACAGTTGGTCCGGCCTGTGATTCTTACGACAAACTACTTTCTCTGGTGATTGCAGGTGTGAATGTTTTTCGTCTCAATTTTTCCCATGGCACGCTTGAAAACAAAAAGGATATTATTGAAAGTATCCGTACCATCAATAAAACTGAACCTTATAATGTGGCTATCCTGGGTGATTTGCAAGGTCCCAAGTTGCGTGTAGGACAAATTGAAAATAATGCATTGGAAGTAAAATCCGGAGATATTCTCACTTTCACCAATGAAAAATGCATAGGAAACAAGGAAAAGATTTATATTTCTTATCCTGATTTGCACAAAGACGTAAAAGTGGGAAATATTATTCTTATTGACGATGGTAAAATAGAAGTAAAGGTTACAGAAATTACGAAAGAGAATAATGTAAAAGTGGTCGTTACTATTGGCGGTGTTCTTTTATCTAATAAAGGCGTTAACCTGCCGGATACAAAAATTTCCCTTCCCTGCCTCACTGAAAAAGATCTGGAAGACCTGGCGTTTATCATTGAGCAGGATTTGGATTGGGTAGCACTCTCTTTTGTACGCAGCGTAAATGATATTGTTACCCTTCGCGGCAAGTTAGACGAAAAAGAAAGTAAAATCAAGATCATCGCTAAAATAGAGAAGCCCGAAGCGCTTACTAATATCAGGGAAATTATTCTGGAATCAGACGGTATCATGGTTGCACGCGGTGATTTAGGAGTAGAATTACCGGTAGAGCAGGTTCCTATGATTCAGAAAAATATTATCCGAAAATGTATTCATCGTGCAAAGCCGGTTATCGTGGCCACTCAAATGATGGAGAGCATGATGGAACGCGTAAAGCCCAACCGGAGCGAAATCACTGATGTTGCCAACGCCGTGCTGGAAGGCTCCGATGCGGTCATGTTGAGCGGCGAAACCGCTATGGGACAACATCCTGCCTTAGTGGTGGAAACGATGAAAAAGATTATTGAGGAAGTAGAAAAAGAAGATATCATTTACAATCGAAACCTTACGCCTCTCTCCCATTCACCATCCTTTCTGAGTGATGCATTGTGTTATAATGCCTGCCGCATTGCAGAAGATGTGAATGCAGA
>SCQV01000568.1 GCA_004299085.1 Chitinophagaceae bacterium
TGCTCAGAAGGTGGGGTTATTCCTACCTTAGCCGGCATTGTCGGTTGTATGCAAGCCAATGAAGCGATAAAGTATATAACTGGCGATAAAGATGTTTTGGAGGGAAAACTTTGGATATTCAACGCACAGACCGGCGAGGCAAAGATTATTGGTTTGGGAAATACTGCTCACAAGAAAATAACCCGATTGCAGGAAACTGTTCCAACTATCTCGTTGGAGGAATTAAAGAAAGGGATTTATGATTTGATTGATGTTCGCAGTAACGCTGAGCATCAGGCGTATAACATAGGAGGGAAAAATATTCCCTTAGAGGATTTGGAAACAATGGATATGAATCATTCCTTTTCTAAGCCAACTGTCTTTTATTGTTCTGCAGGGAAAAGAAGCGCTGCGGCTGTGCGAAAAACGAAAGAAAGATTTTCTGAAGCTGAATTGTATTCCCTGAAAGGGGGGGTGAATGGAATTATAGAAAAAGATGCTTACTTACCCCGACAGACAATAATTAACGACTGATGCCCGCCTGATAGAACGGGCAGGCACGTATTAAACATTTCTTGGCACTGTTACTCTGGTGGATGAAACGGAGACTTTTCATATCATCTCAAACAACCCTGGTTTGACATGGATAACTATCCGGTATTTTCAGCCGGCGACTATATTTTTAATCCTTATGACCAGCTTTATGCTGCATTTCATTCGAAAACATTAATGAGCTATAAAGCCGATCTGGATAAATGGATCCGCTTTGCCTGCAGTTCCGACAAGGTTTGGAGTGGAAAGCCGGATGTCCTCGTAGCCTTATTCAAAGATGTATGTATCATCACCGAGTGCTGCTGGGCAGTCCATGTTCAAGGGCCAAACTATCCTGAAAATTGGGATCATACCATAGCCGGTTATACACGAAAACGGGCAAAAGAGCCGGGCGCTGACTATAAATATAAACTGCCAGAGTTAATGGTCGCCCATCCTGAAAATTACCTCAAAGATTTTTTCAATAATCATACGGTCAACGATATATTTGATGTCTTATTTGAGTGTCTCTATACGGCTTTCGGCCACGAAGAGCCGTATCCTTATAGCTTCGATGAAATCACAAATGTCGCCGGAGAATGTACCTGCCTGTTAGAAGCCGCTTATTTAATTCAAAAAAAGAAATACCCGGGAAGAGATGGCCGGGAGAAGTAATTTCTTATTGGGGAAATTTTATCACAGGCTTTTCAACAAGATTTACCATAACAGATTGATTATAAAGTAGTTAAAAACAAGAATTGTTAAAATCAACTAACCAACGGATTTTTAACGAAACCCGATTCATAAAACCCACAGTATCAAAGAACTATGAGCTTGTTATGATTGTCCTATAATAAATATTATGTTAAGTATAAAAAGAGTAACAAACATCCTCTTTTCCACTTGGATCGGAATATATAAGTAAGACGAAACCATGGAAGCCATCCCAATTCCAAATCCGAATAAATGTTGATGAATTATATATCATCTCCTTTATAAAAAAGAAGCCAAAAATGTTATTACCAAATATGTAACTAACATTTCGGCTCCCTTTAAATATTTTAATCTGAAATGCTACTCAGGCAACTTATATATTCACCTTATCTATCTGAGCAGCACTTTCAAATTTTTGACGTTTTGTTTCAAGGCCTTTCATCAAATCATCATAAGCGACAATAAATTTTTGAACTCCTTCGTATTCCAACTGCTGCGTGATAAAGTCTATATCAATGTCGAAATGTTTTAAATCATTAAATACCTGTTGCGCTTCACCCAGATCATCTTCTATGGCATCTTTTTTAAGGGTACCATGATCAGCAAAAGCATCAATGGTCTTGTCTGGCAGCGTATTCACCGTTTCATCCCCAATTAGCGCATCCACATACATCACATCACTGAATTTCGGATCTTTAGTGCTGGTGCTCGCCCAGAGCAAGCGCTGCACATGTGCACCTTCTTTAGCTAATTTTTCCCATTTCTTTCCTTCAAATAATTGCCTGTATTGCTGGTAAGCCAATTTGGCGCTGGCAATGCCTGTCTTGCCA
>SCQV01000569.1 GCA_004299085.1 Chitinophagaceae bacterium
CCCTATTAAAAGCGCACTTAAGGTATCAGTGAGCCCATGATGTTACCTTGACCATCAGGGTGAAATGGCCCAACGCACGTTAAGTTACTGACATTGCATAAAACAGCTTTTTTACCTGTAATTTCAGTTATGCATAGTCCCTATTTGGGAAAGCTATTGGTCCTTTTGGCCTCTATGTGATGATTTGCCGCGCATTTAGTTTGCGGTATATAACGTTGTGTCCACTCCTAAAAGTCTAAACATGCCACGAAGGCTCAAAGCCACAAAGAAAACACTAAGTGTAATTAGCTGTTCTACAGGCCTTTGTGAAACTTGGTGCCTTGGTGTCTTCGTGGCAAAATTGATAAAGCTTACTTTTCATAGTGGACTCAACGTTGAAACCAGACAACCGGCAACTCATAACCGACAACTGACAACCCATAACCGACAACTCTTCACATTTAGTTTGCGATATATACCTTTCAACTCCCTTATTTTATTGGATAACATCAGGAGTTCTGAGAGTATGGCGATAGAACCGGTGGGGATGAAGAATAAAAAAGAGGCGACTACTTTAATAGCCACCTCTTTTCAGATAGGTAAAGTTTCCGCATGATGATTATGACAGGAAACGAATTATGACATTACCCTTATTTTAAGTATCCATAATATTGGGCATCTGTTGCACAATCCCACCAAACCGGCATGCTCCAAATATTTGGATCGGCAGCATGAGGGTTTAATGCAAGTGTATGTATTGAGTTGTAATTTATTTCATAAGTCGGAGGTAACATCCAACGGCGCATCCAATACCTGGGATCATTTGGAGAACCACCTGTCAACTGGGCCTGGCCTGTAAATAAGGGGCCACGTTGATAACCGGGATAAACAACGCCAAAATTACCTATATCACCGGCGCTGAAATCGAACCGGCGCATATCGTTCCAGTTTTCAAGGCTGCAGCCCATGGCCACATATTTTTGCAGCATAATGTCTGCCATTGTCAACGTACCCGGACTTTGTGAAACAGCTTTGCTTGTAAGATATGCGTTGATGTCATTTTGATTCATAGGCTCCATGTCAGGAATGGTAATACCGGCAGCATTTTTGTCAAAACCGGCACCTTGCCATTCGGCGAGCTTAGCCTGCATCAAATCAAAATGAGCCCGAATGCCTGCGATATATGCGGTATAGGCATCTGCAGCATCGCCTTTTCTCATTTCAACTTCCGCTTTAATAAAACACATTTCATGGTAAGTTAAAATCTCCTGATCAGAGACAGGACGAACCTGGAAGGAGCCTGTGGAACCGATGACTCCGGAATTATATGCGTCTAATGAAGGATACCAGTTCACATCATTTGCAGGTTGGGTAGGTAAGTTTGTGGTAGCCTGAGCACTACTGCGCATGTTTACATAAACAGTATCTCCGGCATAGATATAGTTGCTGCTGTTGATGTAAATAGAACCTGCAGGATAAGTTATCGTTACTGTATTTCCACTGGTGGTATAAGAACGGCCTGCTGCAACCTGTGCGGCAATGAAATTTGCAAGTGCCGTTGCATCAGATATTGTATATGTTTTACTGACTTCTGTAGCAGCATAACTTGCAGTTTGAATAGAAGTACCGCCTCCTGCCAGCAAACGGGTTGCAGCGTTATAAGAATCAACTCCTATGGAACGATTCCATGTATAAGAGCTTACCTGACCCGAACCATTTAATTGAACATTAGACATCGAAGCAGGAACAATTTTAGTCATACGGGGATCAACTACTCCTGAACCATTCATATTCGTAAGCAGGTTATAATAATATTGGGAAATGCGGATAGAACTGCCATAAGCTGCATAATCAAAATTTCCATTGGTCACTACGGGATCACCATACAAATAATCCGTTACGGTACTGTTGTTGAAACCCGGCCCGACTGTATTATCGGCATTAGATTGCGGACCTTGTGACAAACAATACAGAATGGAGTCAGCATTAAACAAATCCGCTTTTTTGGAAAGCTTAAGCATATAGCGGGCTTTTAATCCCCAGCATAGTTTTATCCATTTGCTAACATCTCCCCCATTCCATAAATCCCCGGCAGAAAGAGGCGGAGCACCCACCTCCTGTGTTTTATTGAACAGGCTGATAGCTTCATTTAATTTAGCCATACAGCCGTTATAGATGGTTTTACCGTCATCAGGAACCGGGCTTGGATTCCCTGTCCCGGCCTGTGTGTAAGGCATTTCACCATACAGATCCAGCATTTCCATATAACCCAGCGCATGGAATACATCGGCCACAGCCATATAATGATAAGCGCCTTTTTTCTGAGCGGAATTATACAAATCCACTACATTGGAAGAAACTTCGATAAACCATGTTTGATAGGGGGTTGTTGAATTGGCGCTGGAGCACTGCCATGTCGTGCTAAAACTGTTACCAGCACCAGTGTTAGAATAATAAACTCCTGCCTGGAGTGCGGTACGGTAATTGGTGACCCCTGCCGTATATTGGTAAAAGTGTTCAATCCACGGCACCCGGTTTTGAATCAATACGCTTTGATTGTTGGGATTATCCGGGTCTGTATTAACGTCCAACCACTTTTTACAGGAGGCTAAACTGATTACAAGTACGCAACTCAGTATAATATATGTTATTTTTTTCATGATTTATTTTTTTGAATTTAAAACTTAATATTTACTCCGAACGTGAAGCTTGCTACGGCAGGCACTCCTAAGTAATCAATACCTGTAGAACCCGAACCTCCGGTTCCTCCGGCAGCACTTACTTCAGGATCCATTCCTTTGTAGTTGGTCCACGTGAACAAATTGGTGCCTACTGCAGTGGCCGTAAGTCCTTTGATAACTTTCTGATTCTTCAATATACCAGAGAAGTCATAAGTCAATGACACTGAACGAAGTTTTAACCAATTTACTGAAGTAATAAAATTATAAGAGTTGGCTGCATAGTTGGACCAATACCGTTGAATCATATCAGTACCGGCATAGGTGGTGCTACCAATAGTATATGACTGATTTGCATGGTAAGTTATAGTTGTATCGGTTCCTGTATTACTATTAACTCCCGTTACTGTCACCGATTGACGATTGTTCAATAAAGTTCGTTTGCTCAAGCCGTTTACAACCATCGCGTACTCGGTACCATTAAATACATCTCCTCCGATTCGAATATCCAGAAGGAAGGATAATGTTAATCTTTTGTACTGTAAAGTATTTTCAAATCCGCCAATGAAATCCGGTTCACGATTACCCACAACAGGGTTAGTAGCATTAACTTTATATAATCCGGTTGTAGGATCTATCTGGTAGGGGCCGTTTGGAATTTCTTTTCCGTTTGCGTTAGTTGCACGAAAATAATTTTGACCGGTCATTCCCAAAAAATAACCACCATTAGGAATAGAGGCTGCTTTTATGGTTCCAAATTGAGCGTCTGTCGGGTAAAAATAAGCTACACCGGGAATGAAAGCACCAAGTCTGCCCCTATTATAGGAGAAATTTATTGTCGCGTTCCATGAAAAGTTGCTTTGCGACACTACTTTACCTGTGAGTGCTATTTCCATACCCTTGTTAATTACCGATCCGGAATTAAGGGCACTGAAAATAAATCCGCCGGATTGTGCTAAACGTGGCTGTGCAATTTGATTTTGTGTTTCATTATGATAATAGGTATAATCCAAACCAATTCGGTCATTCAAGAACCTAAGCTCTCCCCCCACTTCCCAGGAATTTTGAATTTCGGGTATCAAATTGGGGTTACCTGAATAATACTGATTACCAACACCCATGTAAGAACCAATACTAATTGGAGGATTTTCGTAAGTATTCGTAGCATAAGGATTGGCATCTTTACCCACTCTTGCCCAGCTTGCCCGAAGTTTACCGAACGAGAGGATAGTGTTCATGGGTAACAATTGTGTAAAAATAAAAGAACCGCTGATAGAAGGATAAAAATATGACCAGTTCTTTACTGGTAGCGTGGATGACCAGTCATTGCGGCCTGTTGCGGTTAGATATACCAGGTCTTTATAAGAAACGCCTACTTCTCCATAAACTCCCACCAAACGTCTTCTGGTTGTTGCATCAGTAAAAAATTTATTGGTGTTCTCCATATTATTAAAGCTAATGGTCCCCGGTGTACTGAAAGTATATCCCCAAAGATTTTGATTGACAGTGTTAAAATCCTCTGAAGTGGTTCCCATCAGCAGGTGCGTATCAAAATTGCCGAAGCTCTTATGAAAATTACTCATCAAGGTTGTTGTAATATAAGTGTAGTTAACCATGTCTTTGCTGAGTCGCCCGTTTTGATATAGTGGAATCACCGCAGACCCGGGGGCAATATAAGTATAGTCATTGGTAGTGTACTGGTCATAACCCACACGTCCTGTAATATCCCACCAATTGGTCACTTTATAATTGGCGTTAATGCCTCCTGTGAAACGATTGGTTTTTGAGGTTAAATTATCTTCATTGATGATCCAATAAGGATTGTCAATATCATCTTCCAAATTAGGAATCGCTCCTGCATATATCCGATGTTGGGTTCCATCAGGATTTATATAATTTTTCACATTATATGTTTGAGGAAAGCCGTACAATGCCTGCATACTTCCTACTCCGTTATATCCCCCCGCTGACGGCGCCCATAAACCTGACGTTGTTAAAGTTCTATCGGTGTTTGCTACGGAGTAAGCTACATTGGCATTCAATGTCAAACCGCCATATCGCTGTTCGCCATTAAAACGAAAAGTGGTTTTATCATAACTTGTACCGGGGACGATACCTGTTTGCTTAAAGTTAGACCCCGATAAAAAGAATGAACCGTTCTTTGAACCTCCGGATACGTTTATGTTATTATCATAAATAGCACCATGTTGAAAGAAATTACCAATATTGTTATATATCTTACTGCCGGCAGGAATCTTTGGTCCCCATGAATTATAAACACCATCAGTAGTCAAAACGCCATTGCTGGAATAAATACCAGGACCAAATTCGGTCTGAGCCTCAGGTAATTTGTCCGCCCAAGAGGTGCTTATCTTACTATTGAATTCCACCACTGTCCTGCCTTCTGCTCCCTTCTTAGTGGTAATTAGTACCACACCGTCAGCCGCACGGGAACCATATAAAGCCGCAGCAGCAGCGCCTTTTAGAACCGACAAGGATTCAATATCATCGGGGTTGATATCCATGACACGATCGGAGTAAGTTGTATTACTGCGCGATAAACCATCAGTACCTGTATTACCGGTAACGGTTGTCGAGTTATCATAGATAATTCCATCTACCACAAATAAAGGTTGATTTTGCCTTCCTTCTGATGTTGATGTTCCACCACGAAGCGTAATGGAAGCTCCTGCACCGGGGGCACCGCTGAATTGAGTGATATTGACACCTGGAACTTTAGCTGCAAGTGAGTTGATGACATTGGTATTTTTGTTTTTCATTAATTCCTTCGAATCTAACTGAGTAACCGAATATCCCAATGACCTTTGTTCTTTTTTAATGCCCAAAGCGGTAACAACCACTTCTTGTAATCCACTGTTACTTTGCTGAAGAGTAATTGAAAGGATGGAAGAATTTCCTGCCGTGATTTCACGGGTGGTAAATCCCACGCTGCTGATTAGCAGTACATCTCTCGGAGCGGCACTAATTCTGAACTTTCCTTGCTGATCCGTCAGGGTACCTTTAGTGGTCCCTTTAATCCCAACGGTAGCTCCCTCTATCGGTGTATTGTCAGAGGAAAGTACCGTGCCCGTGATGGTACGTTCCTGTGCAAATACAGGTTGGGATAATTGCAATGCAAGGATTGCAATAATAAATGTAATACATCTTGCCATAGTTTAAAATTTAAGAGTTTATGATTAAAATTATCAGAGGACATTAATAATGACAGACTATCCGCTTTAATACAGTAACGATATTATATGAAAGCAGGCTTTTATGATTTTTTGTGACCAGCGCCGAAGGTGAATCATTTTTGTCAGTCTTTGTGGTTCAATATGATTGATAATCTGCGATTATCTTAATGGGTTCATCCTGATCTGCGCCTGCCTGCAAGGGCAGGTTCTATTTTTCCTGCATCATTGCGTATGATCATTTAATAATTATAGTAACTTTTTCATAACCTATTATACCACTAATTAATACAAAGAGGACTTTATCTGCGATTCTGTTATGTAAAATTATTCATAATATTCATATTGTCAAATATTTTTCTGAAATTTGCCAGTTTTATTTTATTTATGCTTCTTTTTAAATGAAAATCAGCATAAAACTGCTTTTTTTAATTATTATTGACCATATTTAATTTTATAACTTTGGCACGTAAAAAAGACACCATGCTAAAAGAAGAGCGTCAGGCGCTGATTATGCGGCAAATTAACCTGCATAATAAAGTCCTTTCAGCAGACCTCTGTACGGAATTAAATGTGTCAGAAGACACGATACGCCGTGATCTGAAAGAAATGTCGGAAGAAGGGAAAATATTGAAAGTGCATGGCGGCGCTATCGGTAAATCCTTCCATTATCCGTTTAACCATAATAATGAGGTGTATGCCCAGGAAGCCAAGCAGAGAATTGCAGAAAAAGCCATCACGTTGCTGAAAAAAGATATGGTGGTGCTGACAGGGGGGGGGACTACCATGATTGAGCTTGCCAAAAAAATTCCCGATACGCTCCGGGCCACTTTTTTTACTATCAGCCCTTTGGTGGCCGTTACCTTGGCAGACCATCCCGAGCTGACCGTGATCGGCATCGGCGGACAGCTTTCCAAAAATTCCAATGTACATATAGGCGCCAGCGTGATAAACCAGCTTAATGATGTACAGGTGGATATTTGCCTTTTGGGAGCTAACGGACTTTCCGTTCATGAAGGCATGACCGATTCTGATTGGGAAGTAGTTCAGGTGAAACGCGCCATGATCCATTCTGCCAAAGAATTAGCTGTTTTAAGCATTGCCGAGAAATTGGATTCCGTGCAGCGAATGAAGGTTTGCGAGCTGGATGTGGTAGATTATCTGATTACAGAACTTGAACCTGACAGTCATTTCCTGTCTTCCTACTCACATTCCGATATTATCCTAATGTAAGCATCTGCGAATCAGTGGTGATTAGATGTAAATGCGTATAAATCGCGTGGCTATTGCGCAAGCGGTGCTTTTATCCAAAAATCTGTCGCGGCTGTTGTTGCCTTTCCTGAAGAATGGGTTTCTTCCGTAATGTGATGCCCATTACCTCTTCCGTGGAATCCACCGCCGCCTCTGCCCATGCCTCTGCCGCCGTTCCATGATCCCGACCCCGCTGTTCCTGAATAATTTCTCTGTCCGTTCTTAAAATCAAATCCATTCATTTTAATGTTAACGGCAATGTCATGCTTTAATGAGCTGCTCAAATTGACATATTGGAATGGTATCTTCATTTCATATAAAAGATCTCCGGCCGAATCGTATAATATTTTGGCCTCAATACCATATTGATTAGATAATGGAATATCTCCGTTATCTATTTTCTTCAGTCCATCTACCTTAATTTCATTGAATTGGCTGAGCCTTTCCTTTTGGATATTTTCAAATTCGTCACTTGCCAGCGCCGAACCGGAGTTTCTCAATGCGCTCATTTGTGCCATCAGCGCTTCCTGATCAATCACCGGAAAAATGAGCGAAGATTTTGTTTTCTTTTTTCCTTTCACATTTATGCCTACGGTAATACCATGCATGAGAATGCTGTTTTGAATCCTTTTATCGTTAGCTTTTAAAAAAATGAACAGGTTGTTCTCATCATTGGCAAACAGCCAGGAAATCCCTGTTTTAGGCTCAGGCTGCATAAGCGAATCAGGAAAACCCATCAGATTTCCTGAAATAGCCATAGTGCCTGTCTTTTTATAGATGATTTCATGATTATTCTGGGCAGCCGGTGATAATGGCGCTAAGAGGATGAGTACCGCTATCCACAAAGAAAAACTTTTCATATCCGGTATTTTCAGCACAAAAATAAAGTCCTCTTTTGTCTATGCGATGTTAATTAGTGTTAAGCATATCTTGACTTCGTCTCGACTTCGCTCGATGACCGGCCCGGCTTCGCTCACTTCGGTTACACCCAGTGACTGGTTGATAACCAGCTTGATAACCGGATAGGTGGGTCGTATTTCGGTTATTCGAACTTTATGGATTCCCGGTAGTAAAGGGAATGCGGCGGATAATTTGTTAAATTTTCTTTAATTATAATGCCTGATTTTGATATTAGAAATATTTTTAAATTATAAATTAGATATGAACTAATGTAATAAATATATTTTATTTAATATTCAAATGGTATGGGGTTGATTTTAGATGATTTTTAAAAAGAGGTCTCTATACAACGTATTGTTTTGTTAAATAATTATTAATGATGTAATATTGCCCTTTTTCAACCCAAAATCTAATTTTATATGAAGAAAATCTTACTAACACTCACCCTATTGGTAGTGGGTTGTTCGCTGGCGTTGGCGCAGGAACATAAGGTTAGCGGAAGAGTAACCGGAAGCGATGGCAGTGGTTTGCCTGGAATTACAGTGAAGGTAAAAGGTTCTAACCTTGGAACTGCTACTGATGTGAATGGACATTATGAGTTATCTGTTTCCCCGAATGGAACGCTTCTGTTTACCGGAATCGGTTATGAACAACAGCAGATTGATGTAAATGAACAGAATGCGGTGAATGTGACTTTGGGTACAAGCCTTCAAAATTTGAATGAGTTGGTGGTGGTTGGATATAGTACTACTACCAAGCAGGCGTTTACAGGATCAGTAAAAACCATTTCAGACCAAAGGATTAAGAATAAAGATGTTTCTGACGTTTCAAAAGCATTAGCAGGAGAAGCGCCTGGTGTAAGGGTAATTAATACCACCGGTCAACCAGGAACCGCAGCTACCATTAGAATCAGGGGGTTCGGATCTGTTAATGGCAACCGGGCGCCCCTTTATGTAGTAGATGGCGTACCCTATACTGGCTATACCAATTCTATCAATCCTGAAGATATCAAAAGTATCAATATACTAACTGATGCTGTTGCTACGGCCATTTATGGGGCGCGTGGAGCCAATGGTGTTATCTTGATTACTACCAGGAATGGCAAAGGCGCCCCTTTTATTGAAGTGGGTACTAAGTATGGGGTAAATAAATCCATGATTCCAAGATATAATGTGATTAAATCCCCGGAAGAATATATCGGCTTATCCTGGGAAGCCATGTACAATGAAGGAAAATATTATGCAGATGCAAATGATCCCGTCGCTTATGCAAACAAATATTTATTTTCAGACAACGGAATAGCGCCGCATTATAACATGTGGAAAACGGCTGACGGCAGTGAGTTAATTGATCCAAATACCAGGACTGTGAAACCAGGGGTTCAAAGATTATATACTCCTGAAAATTGGGCTGATGATGCTTTTCAACCTGCTGAAAGAGTGGAAACGAATTTAAAAATAGGCGGAGGTACTGATAAAACCAGTTATTATACTTCCATTGGATACTTAAATGACAATGGTTATTCTATAAAATCTAATTTTAAAAGGATAACCGCAAGATTAAATCTGGAGCATCATGTAAATAACTGGCTTTCAGGAAATATGGATTTCGCTTATGCTAATTCTACCAGCAATAATAACGGGCAGGAAAGTAACTCCAATAGTATTTTCTGGTTCGTTGATAATATTCCTCCCATTTTTCCTCTTTTCTTAAGAGATGATAATGGACAGAAAGTACCGGATCCGATATTTGGGGGCTATCAATATGATTATGGAAGCGATGGCAGAGGCTTCGGTTCTTTGACCAATAGTATTGCAGATGCTCATTATAATACCAATAAAACCAAACGGAATAATTTTAATGGAAACGGGTCTTTGAAAGCTACGTTTTTAAAGCATTTTGATTTCAAAAGTCAATTCGGACTTCAATATTACAATAATGATTACACGAATTTAACCAATAAATTCTATGGGTCAGCCGCATCACAAAATGGAAGCATTTATCTGGTAAAGACTGAAATGCAAAGCTGGGACTGGCTGAATATGATTCATTATAATCAAAGCTTCGGTGCCCATACAGTGGAGGCTCTGGCTGCGCATGAAGCTACAGGTTGGCAGACAAGTTATCTGAGCGCCTTTAAATATAATCTGGTACAGAATAATAATGAAGAATTGGATAATGCGGTAGTTTCTACCCCATCCAGTTCATATACAGAGCGGTATGAACTGGAAAGCTGGTTTGCACAGGTAAACTATGATTTTAATAATACTTATTATGCCTCTGCAAGCATCAGAAGAGACGGGTCATCGAGATTCCTAAAGAATAAGTGGGGAAATTTTGGATCTGTTGGTTTAGGATGGGTACTGACTAACGAAAGTTTTCTTAATAAAGAAGGGATTGTCAACTACCTCAAGTTGAAAGCAAGCTATGGGTTAATTGGTGATCAAGCGGGTGTTGGATTATATCCGGGTTATGATTTGTTCTCCATTAGTAATTTGAATGATAATCCCGCATTTGCTTTCAGCTCAAAAGGTAACCCTGATCTTACCTGGGAAACTTCAAAGATATTACAGGTTGGTACAGAATTCAAATTGGGAAACTTCTTGGCAGGATCAATAGATTACTATATTAAAAATACTGACAACCTTATATTTGACAGAAGGGTAGGTCCATCCATCGGATATGCATTGATTAAAGTGAATGATGGTCAACTGCGAAATCAGGGACTGGAATTTGATCTGACCGGCCATCTTATCAGTAAAAAGGATTTTTATGTTGATCTGGGTGTAAATGGAGAAATATTAAAGAATGAATTAACCAGAATGCCTATAGAACCGGCAACTGGAAAGCAGAAGGTTATTGACATACAAGGTAACTATGGAAGAGCTAATGGTCATTCTATTTTCGATTATTATATGCGTGAATTTGCAGGTGTTGATCCTGAAGATGGGCGCTCCAAATGGACCGTATTTTATAATGATGCGAATGGTAATGACAAATTAGATGCAGGTGAAGGTGTTTCTTCTTTGGAAGATTATTTGGCTGATAATTCAAATGAGAAAGGACAAATTAAGAAAACGACCACAAAAACCTATTCAAGCGCTACACAGTTTTATGTTGGTAAATCTGCTATTCCGAAATTGAGAGGCGCCGTAAACCTGACTGCAGGGTATAAAGGTTTTGATCTAAGCGTTCAATTGTTATATGGCATAGGAGGATATGCTTATGATGGGTCCTATGCGACATTGATGAGAGATGACATCATAGGGAATAACAACTGGCATGAAGATATATTCAATGCATGGCAAAAACCGGGAGATAAGACAAATGTACCGAGGATTACGAATGGAAATGATAAGAATGTAAGTTCTGCTTCTACAAGGTTCTTAGTTAAATCTAATTATCTGGCTTTAAATAATGTTCGTTTAGGCTATAATATTCCCCGCAACTTGTTGAACAGATATGGAATCAACGATCTTTCTGTCTGGGTTTCCGGCGATAATCTTTGGCTGAATTCAGTGAGAAGAGGCTTTAATCCGGCTGCTTCAGAGGATGGCGGATCAAGCATGTATCAGTATGCGCCATTGTCCACCTTATCAGCAGGAATCAAAATTAGATTTTAAATTTTTTAAATCAATACGTTATGAAAAAGTTTAAGTTTTTATCTTATATATCGCTGTCTATAACCGCTCTGTTATTTACCGGTTGTAGTAAAGATTTCCTGAAGGAAGGTCCGACCGATTTAATTTCGACCGATCAATTAACACAGGCAGCAAAGCAGGATCCAGGATTATTGAATGGTAATATTGCCGGCCTTTATACTACGATGTATGCAACAGGAACAGGTGGCACCGATCTGAATCATGATGATTTTGGGCAGAAAGGATATGACATTTTTACCGATATGTTATGTTCAGATATGGTATTAGGCGCCGTTAATTACGGATGGTACACTAATATAGTCAGATATCAGGTGAGCCTTGACTATACGCAAACGGAAGACTACATGGTTTGGCGTTATTATTACAGGATTATCTTTGGCGCTAACACGGTGATTGATGCGCTTGGTGGAAATGATGCAAAGTTGGAAACGGCCGAAGCAAAGCATACGATGGGCCAGGCCAAAGCTATGCGGGCGTATGCATACTTTTATTTAACCCAGTTTTATTCTAAAGAATACGGAGATGGCTCGCAGAAAATATTACCTATTTATGATAATACGAAGGTACCCAATCAGTCCAAAAGCACGGCAAAGGATGTATTTAATTTGGTCGTAAGTGATTTGACAGACGCTATCAGTAATTTGTCAGATTTTAACAGGTCGACCAAGGATCAGGTGGACGCTACAGTTGCCAAGGGATTATTATCTTACGCCTTGGCGTACCGGGGTTCTACAGATGACTTAAAGCAGGTAATTTCCCTGACAAGTGATATTATGAATTCACATTATCCATTAACAGACTCTTTACAGGCGGTGGCAAGGTTTGATGCTAATGGAAAGGTAATTAATCCAAAATCGGGCTTTAATAATATAAGTACTCCAAGTTGGATGTGGGGAGTTGACTTAACGTTAGCTTCTGATCTGGATTTGGTTTCCTGGTGGGGACAGGTGGATATGTTTACCTATAGTTATGCCTGGGCCGGCGATCCTAAGCTGATTGACCTTGGATTGTATAATGCCATTCGCCCGGATGATATAAGAAAATCTCAATTTGTTTTTACAGGAGGATTTAGAGGACAACCTATTAATAAATTCTTCGATCCGAACAGGAAGATTGGCGGACAGAGAAATGTAACCACCGATTATATTTACATGAGGTCAGACGAGTTTACATTATTGAATGCAGAAGCTCATGCACGTTTGGGAGATGATGACTTGGCAAGACAAAGCCTCAAGAAGCTGCTTGATCTGAGGATAAAAGATGATAGCTATATTGCTAATTTATCTGGCAAAGCCTTATTAGATGAAATATATCTGCAAACCCGTATCGAGTTCTGGGGAGAAGGGAAGTCTTACCTGGCTATGAAGCGTTTAAAAATGACTATTACAAGAGGCAGCAATCATTTGTATGATGCTGGAAAATCTTTTGCGTATAACGCAGATGAACTGTCATTCCTGATACCGCAATCGGAGGTACAGAATAATCCTGTACTAAATAAATAAACTCTATAATGTAAGGAGCTTCAAAGCCCTGAGTAATATATTCATGATCACTACTCTTAAAAAAGGCCTGCTGGAGAGCAGGCTTTTTTGTTACCGGCCAGATCTTTAACTCCCGATAAATGCGGTTGATAATATTTTAACGGGGAGTTAGAATATTGATTCTATGATTATCAATTAGTTAGAGAAGAACTTACCTGCCTGCATCCTGCGAAAATCTGAAGGGTTGGAGGCTGGATGGAGGGGGGCTACTCCATGGGTCAAGCATGGACCAAGCATATTAAAAGCGCACTTAGGGCATTAATGAGCCGGATTTATCTGCAGGGTTAAGGAGGAGATAAAGCTTGATCCGAACATAGACTATTGAATTCACATTATTCTATCCTCTCCTTTCTTTCCAGAGCTGATTAAAAGACCTGGGAGCAAAATCAGGTAAGTCGCGTCTTTCTCCCCATCCTTTCCCGAACATTTTCTTAATTGTTTTATTTTTGGTCCGGTTGTTAGGGAGGTTCATCATTTTTCGGCTGAGATTAATTCGTTTCCAGAGCTGCCATATTAGCCTTTCACTTTTGTCAGTTAAATGGCTTTCTACAGCCTCATGCCTGTTCTCCAATAATAATTCAAGAAGGTTTATTTTCACCGGGCAGGCCTCCGTTGGTGCACCCGAAAGCGGAGAGGCATAGCTAAGATGCTTATACTCTTTCATCCCTTTCAGATGTGGGGTGATAACTGCACCTATCGGGCCTGGATAGGCTGTTCCATAAGCATGCCCCCCTATAATTTTATACACGGGGGAAGCATTCAGGCATGCTCCGCAACGAATACAATACAGGCTTTCTCTTATGACTTCATTGGCAAGCATATTAGCTCTGCCATTGTCCAGCAGGATCACATACATTTCATCCGGGCCGTCAATCTCCGTTTCCTTTCTCGGGCCGGTAAAAATGGTATTATAAACAGTCAGGTTTTGTCCCGCGCCGTAAGTGGCCAGCAAGGGCCAGAACAATCCGAGATCATTGATGGAAGGCAATACTTTTTCTATTCCGGTAAGGACAATATGCGTTTTAGGAAAGGTGGTTGAAAGTCGCGCGTTGCCTTCATTTTCTGTTATTGCAATGCCCCCGATATCGGCAAGAATAAAATTAGCACCGGTAATCCCGATTTCCGCTTCCTGAAATTTCTGCCGTAAGTTTGCCCGTGCCACCAAAGTCATTTGCTCCGGCGTAAGCCCTGATTCTGCCTGTAATGTTTCGTGGAAAAGCTTCGCAATATCTTCCTTGCTTTTATGCATGGCAGGAGATACAATATGATAAGGGGGCTCTCCGTCCAATTGCTGTATAAACTCTCCTAAATCTGTTTCTATGGATTCTATATTGTTTTCTTTCAGAAAGTCATTCAGTTGAATTTCTTCGGTGACCATAGATTTGCTTTTCACGACTGTTGCGGCATTTTTGGCTTTGCATATCTTTAAAATCTCCAGTCTGGCATCTTCCGTATTCTCCGCCCATATCACATGCCCGCCATGAGAAGTGAATATACGTTCAAACTGTTCCAGATATTTATCTAAATTTTCTATGGCTCTCCATTTCACATTTTTAGCACGTTCACGGGCAGTGTCCATGTCGGCAAACTGCAAACGTCCTTTTTGAAAGGCATTATCATATTGCTTTATGCTGAAATTAATTTTACGGCGATGATCTAAGTCTTGTGCTTTTACTTCGCTCTTGGCAAGGAAAATTTTTTCGGTTTGTTGCATTTGTTAGAAAGGTTTCGATGAATATTAATTCGATGCCAAATAAAAATAGCGTTAAAAACTATCCCACAAAGGCACAAAGCTCACAAAGAATTTACTTAGCGTCTTTGTGCGTGCCCCCTACGGCTTACAGGCAAGACAAATTATATTTGACAAGGCAGTAATTCCTGCATAACAAAGTTAATATGTTTATATGCACAAAAACAACTATTGAAAAAATAATACTTATCCTGCCGATTGTTATATGCTCTGTCATCAACTAATTTTACCCTCTCGTGTAAATGTTGCGTTTCAGCAAATAGAAATTTGATTTGACTGTGAAAGGCCCAAGCAGCCTGGGACAAAGCAGGAAAAAGGTACGGGAGTGGGTATGCTGGTGAGCAAGCAACTTCTGGAAAAGTAGGGTGGGGGTACGAAAATAGAAAGCAAATTGGGAAAGCGGATAACGGTTCATCTGGAATTACCGGTAATAGAATTCGCTACTGCTACTGACCATGAGTCGCAATTAGCAGAGGTAAAACGAGACTGAGGGTTATTTTTATTATTCGGAATCTGATGCCGGCAGCACTTTAAGCTTTATATTCCTGAACCAGACATCACCGCCGTGATACTGCAAAGCAATGTGTCCCGTTTTAAATTTACCATAAGCAGGATCATCCTTCCATTTACCCGCTGCTTTTTGTTTATACCATTCAGGACTCCACAAGTCATATTGCAGGATCATCGTTCCGTTGAGCCAATGCTCCACATGAGGGCCGTTTACGACTATTTTAGTTGTGTTCCATTCTCCCACGGGTTTGGTCATATCCATATCGGGAACCTGCATGGCATAATTGCAGCCTGTATGTTGCCAGGGCTCTAATTTCCCCGGCCAGCCTTTATCATCAATGATTTGATATTCGGGGCCACTGGTAAATGTATAAGGATAATTTTCGTTGACGTGAAACATGATACCGCTATTAGCCGCGGGCGATATCTTCCACTGAATGGTGAGTACAAAGCTGGCATATTGTCCATCTGTAATCAGGTCTGTGGGAGCGGCGTCTTTTTTGTTTCCATTGCAATGTAAAGTGCCATCTGAAACATTCCATGCGCTGATGGATTTATGCTGATAACCGCGCCATCCTTTCATGGTTTTCCCATTGAATAATAATAGCCATCCGTCCGCTTTTTCGCGTGAGCTTAATTGATTGACGGGAGAATCAGGATTATTCATCGGTATCATTTCATACCTGGTAGCAGGAGCTTTTTTAAATTGGGCATAGCAAATATTAGTATAAAATGCGGTAGTTGCAATGATTGACAGTGTCAGGAGAAATGAGTTTTTCATGGTAATGATCAAAATTTATTATTAAGAAAATGCAGATGATTAATCAAGTGGCCAGTTAAAGATTGAGAAGATAGATAGGGATTTTCCTGAATCAATTCTAATGCAATAAGCTTTTTAGGAGAATCTTCTTCATCAAGAGAGTATAGGATAATATTACTATCTATGGAGGTGGATTCATTCATAGTCGTTTGCTTCGTTCCTGTCAAATTTAAATCCCTTCAAGCTTGTCGTGATTTCCGATACTTCCTTATCTCTGATTTATTTACAAAAATAAATCTTTTTTACAGAAAGTTAGGTTCATTTTCCGAAATTTGCTACTTATTCTAAAAACAGAAAGTTTTGCTCAGAAAACCGTTTTCATTTTTATATATTTCTTTGTTACTCATCTGTGGTACTTTTTTACAAGGCACCGCGCAGACAGCGCCCAAGCGTGAATTAAGAGCAGCCTGGATTGCTACGATAGCCAATATTGACTGGCCTTCCAAACCTGGACTGTCCGTGGATTCGCAAAAAGCAGAATATATTCGCATCCTGGATATGTTGAAGCATCTCGGCATGAATGCAGTGGTCATACAGGTACGGCCTGCTGCAGATGCCTTTTATAATTCAGATATTGAGCCCTGGAGCTATTGGCTGACCGGAGTTCAGGGACTGGCACCGGCGCCTTATTATGATCCCTTGAAGTTTATGATCAAAGAAGCGCATGAACGCGGCATGGAATTTCATGCCTGGTTTAATCCTTATCGCGCTGTTCCCGACATTTATCATAAGCATTTAGCACCGGACAATATTTTGGTACAACATCCTGATTGGTTTATCACTTATGGGAAAACTACTTATTTTAATCCGGGTCTTCCACAGGTCTGGAATTATCTGAATAAGGTGATTGATGATGTGGTAAAACGATATAATATTGATGCGGTGCAATTCGATGATTATTTTTATCCGTATCGTATTAAGGGGAAGGAGTTTCAGGACTATAAAACATATCTGAGATATGGCAACGGCATGAGCATTGACGATTGGCGGCGGCATAATGTGGATACAGTTATTGAAATGCTTAGTAAATCCATTAAGCAAATAAAGCCCTGGGTAAAATTCGGTATCAGTCCTTTTGGCGTGTGGAGAAACCGTGACCGGGATATTAATGGATCTTTAACACAAGCCGGACAAACAGACTATGATGATTTGTATGCTGATGTGTTATTATGGTTGAAGAAAGGCTGGATTGATTATGTATGTCCGCAGTTGTACTGGAACTTCGACAACCGCTATGCGCCTTATGGTATTTTATTGGACTGGTGGGCACATCATACTTATGGCAGGGAATTGGTGATAGGCCAGGCGGCTTACCGGATCGGAAATGGCTCAGGCTTCTATGATCCCCGGGAAATGGTGAATGAAATTAATGCTAACCGTACCTATAACGACGTAAAAGGCAGTATTTTTTTTAGCGCCAAATCTTTTTATACTAATCCTTTAGGATTTAATGATTCATTAAAAAATAATTTGTATAAATATCCGGCTATTCCACCGCGCATGCCCTGGATAGATAGCATTCCGCCCATGCAGCCGCATTTGCTGGGCACCGCGACTATGCCGGATGGATTATTATTGCAGTGGACCAATAAAGATTCGACTACTGCACAATTCGTTATTTATCGCTTTATAGATGGAACAAAATTAAATTTCAATGATCCCTCACATATTTTGGCTATTGTAAACGCCCATCAACCGGATGATACCTTGTATATACAGGCATACACGGATACAAAGTTCCATGCCGGAGAACATTACGTATATGCCATTACCGCTCTTGACAGGCTGCACAATGAAAGCAGCCCAAGCAATCTTATGCACATTCCTTTGCAGTCAGGATTTCCGCCAAAAGAATTGTACGATTCTTCAATACCGGTTCTGAAGCCAATGCCCTTGGCGCCTGAGAATAAATTATTACCGGATGAGGAAGCGAATTGATGGATTCTCCTTTACTGAGTAAATATAGAACCCTCATCCTTTATTCAATTTAATTTGGTGGAGATCTAAAGTGAATTCCTATCGTTCGACAGGCTGTCAATGACATACAGCGTAAGCTGTTGAAGACTAATCATTTAAAATTTTGTAACCATGCAAAATTTCCCACAAAGACACAAAGCTCACAAAGCACTCTCTGTCGTGATTTTGTGGGAGTTTGACTTGTCATTTTCAAAGTGCTTGTTCCGCATTTTGCGGGAAATTAACTACTCACCATGACAGGCTTTGCCATGACTAATTCTTTGTTATCCAGAGCCGTCCTATCGGCAGTCAGGCTTGTCGAAACTATCCTGCGGCAGGCAGGCCCGCCTGACGGACGGACAGGGATGGCTAAATGACTGATTTCTCGATGTATATTTTTTATGGAATTTCAGAACTTTTGCATCCTATAGGCTAAGATTACATCTTAAAAAAATATTAACTTTATATTATTTTCGTTATATTACGAAAATGACGTAGGTTTGTTATTTAATCCTTTATAAATGAAAAAATTTATATTCATAGTTACATCTCTGGCTGTTTTTAGTGGGTTTAAAGCTGCTTCTCAAGAGGTGGCCGTTAAAAAGGATGCAGTAAAGAGCGATATGCACCAAAAGAATACGTATCTTATTTCAGGGAAAGTGTTGGATTCCGCTAACCATTCGCCTTTGGTATCCGCAACAGTTTACGTGAAAAATGTTAAGGACAGTACGGTGGTGAGCTTTGCGCTCACGGATGATAAGGGCGCTTTTATGCTGAGAGATATTCCCAAAGAGAAGGAGCTGATGTTCAATATTTTTTATACCGGTTATAAGCCTTACCATAAAGAATTGACAGATATAGAAAAAGATACACTTGGTTTCGGCATTATTCGTCTGGCGATGGCATCCCATGCTTTGGGTGCAGTAACTATTACAGGGGAGGCGCCACCTATTGCCATTAAGGGCGATACCATTCAGTTTAACGCAGCCTCTTTTAAAACGAGGCCTAATTCTGTTTTAGCGGACTTATTAAAAAAGCTTCCGGGCGTAGATGTTGATCAGGACGGCTCGGTTACAGCCATGGGTAAAAAAGTGGATAAAATATTAGTGAACGGTAAGAAGTTTTTTGGCGATGATCCGCAGATTGCTTTGCAAAACCTGCCTGCTGCTATCGTGGATAAGGTGCAAATAACAGATACCAAAACCCAGCAGGAAGAGCTTACCGGCGAGCCTGCCAGTGGTGGTACCAAAACTATCAACATCACTTTGAAAAAAGGAATGGATCATGGTTTCTTTGGACGGGCTTATGCCGGCTATGGAACGGGCAAACATTATGATGCCAGTGGCCTGGTGAACTATTTTGACGGGAACCGGCAGATAAGCTTTCTCGGAGCTATCAATAATATCAACCAGACCGGCTTTACCATTAATGAAATTGCAGGTATGCTGGGGAGGAATAATATTCATTCCATCATGATTAATAAAAACAGCGGTCAGTTCGGTATCAATGGTATGAATTTCGGTGGCGGCGGAGTAGGCTTAAAAAGAACAACGACTGCAGGCATTAATTATAATGATGAGTTTGGGAAGCATATATCGGTAAACGGCAGCTACTTCTATGGCAGTGTTTTATTGGATAATGAAACCAAAACAGCCCGGCAGAATATATTGCCGGATTCCTTGTTTAACTATAATTCGGATAATACAGCTCACAGCAATAACCTGAGCCACCGGGTAAATGCTACCATTAATTATAAAGATTCGCTATGGAATATCAGGATTACACCATCTGTCAATATCAATGATAACCGCGGAACTAATCAGACTATGGCAGCTTCTACAGGATTGAAAGGCCAGTTAATTAACCAAAGTAACAGCCTTTATACCAATGATGATCAGAGAAATACTTTTTCAAATGAGCTCAGTATTTACCGCACTTTCAGGAAGAAGGGACAATATCTTTATTTTGGTATTAATACATCCAATAGCACTACAGAAGGTAAAGATTATAACAATTTCAAAAATATATTTTACGATGGAAGCACTGCTAATGATTCTGTAAATCAATTCATCCATAACCGTGCGCAGAATAACAGCTATTCCGTGAATGCAGAATACGCCCAACCTATCACTAAGGATTTAGCAGCCACCTTTGCGTATGGGCTGCAGTGGCAAAACGGCCTTACAGATAAAAAGACGTATGATTATAACGACGGAACGGGAAAATATTCCGAACCGGATACTGCTTATTCCAATAAATTCAAAAGCGACATTATTACGCAATCACCGAAGGTTGGGCTTAATATAAAGGCAGACAGCGGCAGGTGGAATTTTTCACCGGGTATTACTTTTAATTTTATAGGACTGCATCATTATTCTTATACCCATGAGCTTGGGTTTGATCAAAATCAGTTTTTCGTTTCTCCGAACCTGTATGTCAGCAGAAGATTTAAAAAATCAGGAAGCCTGAACCTGCGATACAATACCTATATCCGTCAGCCTGATATCAGCCAGTTGTTGCCTGTGGCTGATAATACGAATCCGTTATATCTTGTAAAGGGCAACCCCGATCTGAAACCCTCGGTGAATAACAATATTTATTTAAGCTATGATAATTTTGATTTTAAATCAGGAAATGCTGTTTTTTTGAGTGCCGGATATAATTTTACTAAAAATGATATCGTCAATGTAACTACTTATGATGCACAACTCCGCCAACTGACCACATACACTAATGTGGATGGAAACAATGGATTTAATGTGAGTATCAATATAAGCAAAACCAGGAAGAAAGAGAATTATCACTGGCAGGTAAAGTTAGGAAGCTATGGCGCACTCAATAACAATCATTCTTTTGTCAATGAGGTGCCTTATGCCAGCCGGAACTATAATATTTGGTTTCGCCCTTCTGTCACTTATGGGTACAAAGAATTGTTTGAGGTGACACCTTCCTATACGATCAATTATCAATACAACAAATATGACATCCAGTCACTCAATAACAGCGAGGCTGATATGAACCAAGCAGGATTATCAGGAACATTATACTGGCCTGCGCGTGTTACCTGGACCAGCGACTGGACCTATACGCACAACAGCAATGTCGCACCCGGTTTTAGAAAAGGATTCTGGCTTTGGAATGCATCAGTCGGATTAGATGTTTTTAAAAGCAGGCAGGGAACCATTCAGCTTTCCGTATATGATCTGCTGAATCAGAATGTAAGTGTACAGCGTACCGTTGGCGCTACCTATACGGAAGATACGCAAACCATTATTCTGCACCGTTATTTCATGCTAAAGTTTATTTACAATCTGCGCAAAGTTGGCGAGAAGAAAAAGGAGAGCCGTCTTCCGGTTTTCTTTTTCTAAAATAGCCCTTTACAGCACCTGTATTTAATTTTTGGGAATCCCTTAATAATTATTTTAATGACCTTGTTTTTGGCAAAACCCTTGCTGGTACTGCAATTCTTGAATAGTGACCCATAGAGATAGTGTATTTTTTACGCATTTTTAACGAAGAAGTATTGTTTGTATCAAAAAGTGTCTTACCTTTGCGGCCGATTTGCAGGGAGGTATATATTAAAAAGTGACCTGAATGTAAGTCTGCGCAGTATCATTTATCTCCTTTTTGTTTTGTCTTCCGGCAAGTCAATCAGCCCTTTAATTTTTAAAATTTAATGTTATGAAAACTTTAAATGATGCAGAAAGCATCCGAGTAAATAATAATGTATCGCTGGATGGTTTTATTGTAAAAGAAACCCTGGCAAAAGAGGAACTTAAGCACAATCGTGTTTATCGCCCGATGGTAAAAACTGTCTTCACCTTAGCTGAATTGCGCAGGATCCAGAACAGGCGTAAAAAATAATACTAATATTTATTGGAAGACCCTGAATAAGCCCGCAGTAGATAATGCTGCGGGTTATTTTTAGAAAGGACTTCACTTAAGATGCTGAATAAACTAAATAATGAAGAGTATATTCTTAAGGCCACAAAGTCGCAAAGTCACTATTATTTTTTCATGTCTTATGGTTTTAGTGGTGTTTTTTACAAGAAGATAAATGACCTTGAGAACTTCCGGCTGTGGAACATTTCTCTCTTCTCATAGTGCATTCAATGTTAAAATTCGTATCATTGCGATCAAAATAAAAACAGTACTATGAAAATAGCGTATGTTTTCCCGGGGCAGGGTTCCCAATTTCCAGGAATGGGGAAAGCGCTTTTTGAAAATAATGTAGAAGCGGAAGAATATTTTGAAAAAGCCAATGAGATGCTGGGTTTTCGCATTTCCGATATTATGTTTGGTGGCACGGCAGACGAGCTGAAGCAAACCAGAGTAACGCAACCTGCAATCTTTATTCATTCTGTAATCGCTTTTAAATGTAAAGCCACTCACAAGCCGGATATGGTGGCAGGACATTCTTTAGGGGAATTTTCCGCCTTGGTTGCCAACCGAACGTTGAGTTTTGAGGATGCATTAAAATTGGTAGCTGTCCGTGCCGGTGCTATGCAAAAGGCCTGTGAGGCAAATCCTTCTACGATGGCGGCCGTATTGGCATTGGATGACGCCACGGTAGAAAGAATTTGTAAGGAAGTACAAAATGAAAGCGGAGAAATAGTAGTTCCCGCCAATTATAATTGTCCCGGCCAGTTAGTGATTTCAGGCTCGATGAATGGCATAAATATCGCCTGTGAAAGGTTAAAGGCTGCGGGTGCAAAGCGCGCATTAGTGTTACCAGTGGGCGGGGCGTTTCATTCTCCGTTGATGGGTTCTGCTAAAGAAGAACTGCAGCAAGCTATCAACAGTACGAAATTTCAGAAGCCCGTTTGTCCGGTATATCAAAATGTGGTGGCTGCAGCAGTTACGGAACCTGAAGACATTAAGCAAAATTTAATCCAACAGCTTACTTCTCCAGTACGCTGGACGCAATCCGTGCAAATGATGGTAAAGGACGGCGCCA
>SCQV01000570.1 GCA_004299085.1 Chitinophagaceae bacterium
AAAAAAAATTCGAGAATATTAAATTATCTCCACCAGTTCAATATCAAAAATCAAATCTTCACCGGCTAACGGATGATTAGCATCCAAAGATACCGAATCCTGATGGATGGCATTGACTACAACGGGCACGGGTTGTCCATGTTCATTGGTCAACTGCAACTGCATCCCTTCCTGTAATTCCATTCCAGCCGGAAACTTTCCTTTGGGGAAATCAATGATCAACTCTTCATTTCTTTCGCCATAAGCTTGTCCAACAGGAATTTCAACTGTCTTTTTATCCCCCGGTTTCATATCCAGCACACCCTCGTCAAAACCTTTGATGACCATACCTGATCCCACCTTAAATTCCAGCGGCTGGCGCCCTTCAGAAGAATCAAACGTTTCACCATTGGTTAATTTTCCATGATAATGGACTCGTACCGTATCTCCTTTCTTAACGTTTTGCATAGAATAAGTTTATATGATTTAGCATAAAGAGCGCAAGGTACTCAAAAGGAAAGGGTATGCAAAATGGCAGATTTACTCCCTGAATATTTATTCCAATATCTCCGATAAAACGCGGGGGGATTTTAAGCCTGAAAAGCCAGGCAAATGCAATTGATAATAACGCTGATATGCTGCAAGCAATTGCTGCCGGATTTGTTTATCGGCCTTCACTTCTTTCAAGGAATCCATGCTTTTCACTTCCAACAATTGTCCGGTTATACGGCTGCATCTTTCATCCAAACAATGATCACCGGATGAGGGCAATGAAATAAAGGTCCCTTCCTGTAAATCCAAATAGGGATTTTCCATGCTGTGTTTTCCAAAAATCCTGAAGCCTTGTAATCCTGCCACCCGTAAAGCAAAATAAAGCGGAAGATTCGCAATGTCGCCGTTCTGCATATCCATCCATTTTAATGAATCCACCACAAAATGAAACAGTTCAGGATATGACTCGGGTTGTTTTAATGTTTTGTCCAATAATTCAACAAGGAATAAGGCTATGCTGTTTTTGATTACATCGCCATATAGCGCATGGTACAAATAAGCAAAACGGAAATCAGAGAGCCTCAGCAGGTTTTTGTTTTCTTTATGATACACCACCAAATCAAGGATGTTGGCAGGTTGCAAAAGATTGGCCCTGGAAGTTTTAACATTGCCGGTCCTGACGCCATTCACCAAATAGGACTGGACACCAAATAATTCAGTAAATATGTTGACAATAACACTTGTTTCGCCATAACGCACTGTGCGAAGCACTATACCTTGTGTTTTATGCAACATAAATGAAAAATATTCAGTCTCCGTGCATCAAAATATTTTATACCTGTACTTAATATTATCCGTACTGTTTTTCAGCTCGCCAATATCAATAGAAGTTTTGGTATCAGATACCGCTTCCTTTTTCAATTCAGTAAACTCCTGCTGTTTTTCCTGAACTATAGCTTTATCCGCTAATCCGTTTGTATTGGCAATATTCATAGCGCTTATAACCGTACCGTAATAGTTATCCAGCATCGTAAAATATTCACCGTACAGGTTCTCAAAATTCTTGGTTTGCATCACTAAATCCTCCAACTGGTTATTGGCTTCTTTCAGGCTCATATTTTCTCTCAATAATCTTTCATAATTGATTTTATCAGTTCCGGGGATGGTATATTTATGCTCTAACTGGTCGAAGTACTTTTCCACGTTACTCTGGTTGAAATTGAGGAAAAACTTATTGAGTGTGACTCCTAAAGGTTCATTCGGGTCTTTTGGAGGCATAGTAAATCCAAGTGCACTGGCGGTAAAGGCCAGATTATTATACAGATTCTGCTGCAGCGTATTAAGCTGGTCTTTATTATAAGACAGCCCATATTGAAATTTCTGATTCCCTTCATTCAGCGCGGTGTAATAGGCCACATATTTATTCAACTGGACCTCAAAGTCTTTTAAGCTTTTTTGATTAATGCTTTTATTGTTGATACTTAATGTATGAAAAAATGTCATGAGGGAAGTGGCAATACCCAACGGAGGAGCCAACGTAGTAAATCCCCTGAATATGGGGCTGTTCAGGATAGATTCGGTAGTTGAAATAATTTCCTGGCCCCGCTTGGTTTTATCCGCCTTTCCTCCCAATATAACACTTTTTACCAGCGATATGACCCGTTCGCTGAAGGAAAAACCGAGCGCTTTACTCTCGGGGTTATTCAGAGAGGTAATAAAGACATCCAGACTATTGGAAGTGTTGCGCGACTTAAGATCAATGACCTTTTTGTTTAATAAATAATAAGTTTGTACTGCATTAATGAGGTTACTTTTGAGCAGCTTATATTTGGTCATGTTGTCTATCTGCTTCCCCTGAAGCAGGCCCTGTATGGCAGTGGAATTCTGACGCTCGTTATCATTTACCTGTTTCAATTGCCCGAGAAGTCTTTGCAAGGTTGTATCCTTATATTTAATCTGAAGCTGATTAATCTCGCTGCTTATGCCCGTATCATTCGAAGAGGGGACAATAGTAGTATCTTGCTGTGGCGCCACCGTAGTATCCTGCTGGGCCCACAATGCAGAAGACAATAACAAACTTGCGATCAGTAGAATGGCTTTTCTAAAATACATATTTTACAGATTGGTTAATATAATGCAAGAATTATGGTTATTGATAAATTATTTAGCGACAAATATACCAATTTGATTGCTTTGAACGGTTAAATCTTCTTTTCGGTATTTAGTTTAAAAATTTAAAGTTTCTACGTCTTTATTCAATATTAAACTCAATAGAGCGAACCTTTTATTTTATTTACGGATGACAGTTCCTGTTTGGGCAAATATTTCTTTCATATAATTAACTAATTCATTGTTTGTTTTCATCAATTTATTTTGTTCTGCAGGGTCCTTTTCCCCTTTCAGAGATTCTGTATTCTCACGAATAAACCGGAGAATCATTTTTTGTAAAAGATAATTAATTACCGAACCGGCATCCTGCCTGAAGACCTGATCCTCTTTTGGTACCAGAATACGATAGCTTTTTTCCCAATTAACGCTCACCTCATAAGCAGTATATAACGCGCTCGCAGTCAGCCGGCTGATTTCCGGATCTTCATGATAAAGAAAAAATTTCTTATCCGGCATATTACCTTCATCGTTTAACCTTTTATAGGTACTCAGTATGTTTTTAATAGGCTCATTGTGTATCAGATTAAAATTCACCGGTGAATTAAAAATATGATCAGCTATGCTGGATGTTTCATCCCATGACCAGGAACCATATTCCAGCAGCACCCTTATCAGGTTTTTCTCCTGTAATTCCTGATCCAGTAATAATTCAATGACCTCATCCTGCTTTGCCTGTTCGCCGCTGGCTTCCGCTTCTTCCAACTGCCTGCTTTCTGCAGCAGGTAAACGATTCGCTTTCTCTAACTGTTGGCGTATATGCTTATTTACCAGAGAAGTTAAACCCTGCTCATCTATCTGCAGCATGCTGCTGCATTCCCTGATATAATCCTGCTGCCGGGTAAAATCTTCCGCTTTGTTTATTTTGGCCAATGTCTCCGCTATTTCATTCACCAAAGCAGATTTTTTAACAGGGTCGTGCAGCGCTTCCTCTAATGACAACTGCAGTTTAAAAAGAATAAAATCTTTTTTATTTTTAAAGATGTATTCTTTGAAAGCATCTGCACCCATCTTTTGGACATAACTATCAGGGTCTTCTTCTTTCGGCAATAAAACCAATTGGACATTCAGACTTTCTTCCAAAGCCATATCCAAACCTCTCAATGCTGCTTTCACACCCGCCGCATCGCCATCATATAGTATAGTAAGGTTATTAGTATATTTTTTTATCAACCGGAGCTGATCATGCGTCAGGGAGGTGCCGCTTGATGCCACCACATTTTCCAAACCTGCCTGATGCAACGAAATGACATCCGTATATCCTTCCACTAACAGGCACTCATCTTCTTTATCAATAGCATGGCGTGCAAAATAAGTGCCATAGAGAATTTTACTCTTGACATATATTTCATTTTCAGGCGTATTGATATATTTGGGAGATTTTTCTGTCTTCTTTAAAACGCGTGCGCCGAAGCCTGTTACCTTTCCGCTTTGGTTGTGAATAGGAAAGATAACCCGTCCACGATAATTATCGGCAGGACGTTCATTCCGCATGACCATCAAGCCTGCTTTTTGTAAATAGTCAGCCTGGTAACCTCTTTTCAAGGCGGTGGCAGAAAAGGAATCCGGCGTATCCAGACAATATCCCAACTGGAATTTATGCATCGTTTCTTCCGTAAACCCTCTTTCCTTAAAATAACTGATACCCACATCCTGCCCTTCTGCTGTATTAAAAAGTGTTTCAGAAAAATATTGCTGCGCAAATTGATTAACGATATACAAGCTGTCTGCCAACTGGTGCTGAGCTGCTATTTCCGGGCTTGCTTCGGTTTCTTCCACTTCAATGCCGTATTTTTGCGCCAGCCATTTTATTGCTTCTATGAAGGAATATTTTTCATGTTCCATCAGGAAGCCAATAGCATTACCGCTGCGTCCGCAACCAAAGCATTTGTAAATTTCTTTAGTTGGTGAAACTGTGAAAGAAGGCGTTCTTTCATTATGAAACGGGCAAAGTCCCAGATAATTGGCGCCTCTGCGTTTTAATTTGACAAAGGAGCCGATAATGTCCACTATATCTATATGCGCCTGAACTTGTTGTATGGTATCCTGAGAAATCATTTCAAATGCTAAATTGCGAAGAATTTGGTAAAATAACGTCAAAAAATAGTTATCAAGACGGTAATTTCTTAACTTTTAATGTAGAATCAGGAAAACAATATAATGGGCGTCTCTCAAAACCTTATTTTTAGTCTCATTTAGCCACGAATAGCACGGATTTCCACGAATCTATGGGTGGTTTCTCAAGATGCCCTAATGAAATTTTTTAAACCAATAAAAAACATCAGAATGAAAAAAATGCCTGCGAGACATTTGCCAAAGATTCAATTAATCATTGCTTTACTCTTTATTTCAACCTTCGTTGATGCACAATCCATTCATTTAGATTCCTTCTTAATGAGCAGGATGATTCAGGATTCTTCTTTTGAAATTATTCCCGGCATTACAGAAACAAATCTTTATTATCTGAATACTTCCGGGAATCCTGAAGCCGTATATATTTTAAAAATAAAATTAAAAAAACACCGTCTGGGTCTGGAGGCAGCTACGCCATTCAACAAAGATACCTTTTGCAGGCAAACCGTTACTGATCAGATGCAATGGGAAAATACTCCCGGCCATCAGGTAATTACCGGCGTGAACGCCGATTTTTTCAATATGAAAAACGGTGTTCCCGAAGAGATGGAATGGAAAGAAGGAAAAATGCTGAAAGACGGTTTTATGCCTCACCGAAGCTTTATGGGAGTTTTAAAAAACGGAAAAGTCCTTATCGGAGATTCTATATTATATGTCAGGAAGAAAAAACATTTGAAGGAAGCGTTGGGAGGAAATCAATTATTGGTAAAAAACGGGAAAGTAATTCCACAACTGTCTAACTCTTTCAGCCTGACACGTCATCCGCGTACCGCAGCCGGCATTATTAATAAACACACCATTTTATTTGTAGTAATAGACGGCAGACATCCTAAATACAGCAACGGGATGCCTTTGGACGAGCTGGCGCATTTGATGCAGATTCTCGGTGCTAAAACCGCGATTAACTTAGATGGCGGCGGCTCATCCACCTTAGTTTCCCTGGATGCAAAAACCAGGAAATGGATGCTTAGAAATAAACCTTCGGGCGGCAGGGAAAGAACCGTTGCCAATGCATGGATTGTGGTAAAATATTAAGACATTAGTTATGAATAAAATGCTTTAGGATTCATTACCATCTGAATGTAAATTCATCAGCTTTCTGAATTAAGAAGTATTGAAAGAATCTAAAATCAACAGTTCGTTTAATCGGCATTCTGAAATCAGAAGGAGACTGACTATTAGTCAGCTAAATGATATCATGCCACCCATTACTATTTATTCAATAATTGAACAAAACCAAATAACTAACTATTCATGCTAATCAGAAACTCTTCGTTGCTTTTAGTTCCTTTCATGTGATTCAGCAGGAAGGACATCGCTTCATCAGTATTCATATCTGCCAGGTGGTTACGCAGGATCCACATACGCTGTAAAACTTCTCTGTCCAGTAAGAGATCCTCGCGGCGCGTGCTGGAAGCGCTGACATCAATAGCAGGGAATACACGTTTATTGGAAAGCTTGCGATCAAGCTGCAATTCCATATTACCGGTTCCTTTAAATTCTTCAAAAATCACTTCATCCATTTTAGAGCCGGTGTCAATCAATGCGGTAGCCAAAATAGTCAGGGAACCACCGTTTTCTATTTTACGCGCAGCGCCGAAAAACTGCTTGGGCTTATGTAAAGCATTGGCTTCCACGCCACCGCTGAGCACTTTGCCTGATGCCGGCATCACCGTATTATGCGCTCTTGCCAAACGGGTAATAGAGTCCAATAAAATTACCACATCATGGCCACATTCCACCAGCCTTTTTGCTTTTTGCAAAGCCATAGAAGAAACCTTTACATGTTTATCTGCAGGCTCATCAAAAGTGGAAGCTATCACTTCCGCCTTCACACTGCGCTCCATATCCGTTACTTCCTCCGGTCGTTCATCAATCAACACTACCATGAGGTAACATTCAGGATGATTGGCGGCAATGGCATTGGCTACTTCTTTTAATAAAATGGTTTTACCTGTCTTAGGCTGTGCAACAATTAATCCACGCTGGCCTTTACCAATTGGAGTAAACAAATCCATAATGCGGGTGGAATAATTATTGGCAGCAGTGACCAGATTTAATTTTTCGAAAGGAAACAGGGGCGTCAGATAGTCAAACGGCACCCTGTCACGAACTTCATCAGGTTGTTTGCCATTAATGCTTTCCACCTTCAACAGCGCGAAATATTTTTCACCTTCTTTTGGCGGACGAACGGCGCCGCGAACACTATCACCCGTTTTTAATCCAAAAAGTTTTATCTGAGAAGGCGACACATAAATATCATCCGGCGAGCTCAGATAATTATAATCAGAGGAGCGTAAAAATCCGTAGCCATCCTGCATCATTTCCAATACGCCCTCACTTACGATAACTCCATCAAATTCAATATTAAAAGAAGTATCTCTTCGTTGCTGCTTATATCGTTGCATCACCAGAGATTCCTCTTGACTGGATTCTTGATGGCTATCAGATTCTGCATCGGAATCTGCTTTAGACAAGAAAGACTCCTGTTTGTGAAAACCTTCTCCTTCCTGTTTAGTGCTATGTGCAAACTCCTCTCCTCCCACACCGGATTCTCTGGTTTCTTCTTTTTCAGTTCTTTTTATAGGCTTTCTGAATCTTTTATGTGTTCTGTGCGCTTCACTGTTTTCCGATTCTTCTTCTAAAGCAGTACTACTTTCCTCCTCCTTTTCTTCAGTCACATCAGAGGCGGCAGAAGCCACTTTTTTAGGGGCTCTTTTACGCCGTGGAGCAGTTTTATTGTCATTTTCTGTAGTGGCTTCTTCGGTAGTCATTACAGCTTGTTTATCAAGTATTTTGTATATAAGGTCCTGCTTGCCGGCTTTCTTTACGTTAGGAAGATCAAGTTTACCTGCAATTTCAAGGAGTTCCGGAACGAGCATGTCGTTCAACTGTAAGATGTCATACATGAGTTAAAATTATTGTTATGAAGTACATTTTTCTTCCCAGGCGGGAGATTGGTTAATTGAGATCACTTAAGGCGTTAAGCTACACTTAAATAGTTGTTGCTATTGATTATGAATGAAATTTAGTAGGAAACCTGCTGCTGAAAGAGGCGGACAGTGTTTTGTCAATCAGATGCAGGGCGCAATATTACGACAACTAGCCGAAACATCCAAAAAAATTTATCCATTCCCTTCTACGATCAAACGTGCTTATCTTTGTCCTTCTTATATTTTTTCAGATTAAAATAAAAAAGACTGATGATCAACGACCGCACAAAAATAAAGGCTATTCTCGAATCTGATAAGGCGGGATATCCGGTAATAGTAAAGGGCTGGGTAAGAACATTTCGCAGTAATCGTTTTATTGCTATTAATGATGGATCCACGCAATATAATTTACAGGCTGTGGTGGATTTTGAGAAGCTCGATCCGGCTTTATTAAAAAGGATCACAACCGGAGCAGCTTTAAGCGTTCAAGGAGACATAACCTCCTCCCCCGGTGCGGGCCAGAAGGTAGAATTGCAGGTAAAAGCATTAGAAATTCTGGGTGATTGTGATCCGGAAAAATACCCATTACAACCTAAAAAGCACAGCCTTGAATTTTTAAGGGAGATTGCTCATCTCCGCTTTCGCACGAATACTTTCGGATCTGTATTTCGCATCCGCCATGCATTAGCTTTTGCCATTCATCAGTTTTTCAATGAACGCGGTTTCGTGTATTTACATTCACCTGTCATTACTGCTTCAGACGCAGAAGGTGCAGGAGAAATGTTTCGTGTTACCACATTGGATTTGAATAATATTCCTAAAACAGAAAATGATCAGATAGATTTCAAATCAGATTTTTTCGGACGCCCCACTAACCTCACTGTTTCCGGACAATTGGAAGCAGAATTAGGCGCACTGGCATTAGGCGATGTTTATACTTTCGGCCCCACTTTTCGTGCAGAAAATTCCAATACACCCAGGCATTTGGCTGAGTTCTGGATGATAGAACCCGAAATGGCATTTTATGATCTGGATGATAACATGAACCTGGCAGAAGAAATGCTGAAGTATCTTATCAATTATTTATTAAAGCATCATGCAGATGATCTGGATTTTCTGGAGAAAAGATTATCAGATGAAGAAAAACAAAAGCCACTGCAGGACAGAAGCGCCATGCCTTTGATTGAGAAGCTAAAATTCTGCTGTGAACATTCTTTTGAAAGAATCACCTATACCGAAGCCATTGATATTCTTATGCAAAGTCCTGCTTACAAGAAAAAGAAATTTCAATATCCTGTTTCCTGGGGGGTAGATCTGCAATCGGAGCATGAAAGATATTTGGTGGAAAAACATTTTAAGAAACCTGTTATTCTCACCGGTTATCCAAAAGACATCAAAGCATTTTATATGCGTCAGAATGAAGACGGAAAAACAGTGGCGGCGATGGATATTTTATTTCCCGGTATCGGCGAAATCATCGGCGGTTCTCAAAGGGAAGAACGCTATGAGAAACTCCTTCAAAGGATGGAAGAATTGCAGGTACCTGCAAAGGAGATGTACTGGTATTTAGATACGCGTCGCTTCGGGTCTTGTCCACATGCAGGTTATGGATTAGGATTTGAAAGAATGATGATGTTTGTTACGGGAATGAGCAATATAAGAGATGTGATTCCATTTCCAAGGACGCCGAAGAACGCGGAGTTTTGACCCTGCTGAATAATGATATTAGTCAATGTCTTATCAATCTCGTTTAGTTAAGAGGAAATCAGCCACGAAGGCGTTAAGTCCCAGCCGAACGGTACGGCGGGCACAAAAGGAACATAAAGAGCAGACTCGGTGATGCTTCATGCCTTTGAGACTTTGTGGCACAAAATTTAATACGCATACTCCTTAACTAAACGGCACTGAATGTCTAATCTACAAAAGAATCCCTTTAGCTCGCAGGTTTACCATTTGACTTTCAAAGCAGTTTAGTTAAGAAATTTTTTCACGCGAAGATGCCAGGCAAAAGTCTTTGGAACTTTGCGTGAAATTCTGTGATAATTATTCACAATCCCAGCCTTTTCCTTTTTCAATATCTGATTTTTGGGCAGAATAAATACTTTACTACATAGGAAGACTTTTCCCCTCCTTTGATATTCAGGGTTAAGCCTCAATCAAGGAATAAAAAAAGATCAACACCATTGTTGATCTTTTTATAAAAAGCTTACGTAATAGCTGTCAGCGACTTATTCACCTACTACTTCAAAGGACATTTCCAATTCCTGCTGGTTGCCAAAATTGACTTTTGCCCTATAAGTGCCCAATTCTTTCACATCTTCCAGCAGTTCAATATGGCGGCGGTCAATTTCGTAGCCTTTCTGCGATTTGATAGCCTGTGCGATTTGTAAAGTAGTAACACTCCCGAATATCTTTCCCGAAGTGCCTGTTTTGGCGCCGATTTTCACCGGAGATTCCAGCAATACTTCCTTTACTTTGGCTATTTCACTGAGCATTTGCTCTTCTTTACGCTTTTGTACTTTTTGACGTTCTTCCAGTTGCTTCAGGTTAGATGCATTGGCTTCTATTGCGAATTTCTTCGGGATCAGGTAATTACGGGCATAGCCGTTTTTTACCTTTATCAGTTCATTGCGTCCGCCGAGATTATTAACGTCTTGTATGAGAATAACTTGCATGATTCAATTTTACTTTAAAAGGTCTGTAACATAAGGAAGCAAAGCCATCTGCCGGGCTTTTTTTACGGCCTGTGATACTTTGCGCTGGAATTTCAGGGAATTTCCGGTAATGCGCCGGGGTAATAGTTTACCCTGCTCGTTCAGGAATTTTTTAAGGAATTCCCCATCTTTATAATCCACATATTTGATTCCCATTTTCTTGAAGCGGCAATACTTTTTCTGACGCTTTTCGATATGGGTGGATGTCAGGTATTTGATTTCTTGTTTTGGCATGGCTTTAAGCTTCTACGGGTTTGGGACTGCCTGTACGGTAGCCGGGGTCTTCGGTTTTGGCATGAGTGCGTTTCTTCAGGTTGTAAGCCGCAGCATATTTATCAAGCCGGGTAACAAGATAACGCAATACCGTTTCATCGCGGTTAAGCTGGATTTTCAGCTTTTCATTAAGGTCGTTGGGCGCCTGATATTCCAACACCCAGTAAAGACCGGTAGTCTTTTTATGGATGGAAAACGCCAGTGATCTGAGTCCCCAGGGATTGCTGTGCACGGGTGTGCCGCCATTTTCTTTCAGAAAATCAACGACATTATTCTGAGCAGACTTAAATTCATCCTCAGAAAGCACAGGGGTAAAGATCACCATCAGTTCATAGTCTGTCATGTTCCCTGTTTTTTGTTTAATTTAATTAGTGAAAAATTTTTAAGGCTGCAAAGGTAGCTAAATATTTCTGATTTGATAGAGAAAATTCTTTTCACCTTTCATGCATCCCTTACTGCTCCGTGGGAAGATTAGCTGGGTTAGGTAATATTTTCACCGGTATCAGCACACTGTCTCTGATTTCAGAATCTGTTTTCAGCCAGGCATATACTTTTACAACATGTACGCTCGTATCCTGATGGCCCACCAGTATTGATTG
>SCQV01000571.1 GCA_004299085.1 Chitinophagaceae bacterium
GCCACAAAGAAAACACTAAGTGTAATTAGCTGTTCTACAGGCCTTTGGGAAACTTGGTGCCTTGGTGTCTTCGTGGCAAAATTGATAAAACTTACTTTTCATAGTGGACTCAAGAATTATAATTTTAAATTTAAAAGGTGCTCTTCCCTGGGTGCAGTATTTATTGTATGTTTTTTTCTTCAATCAGCTTTAGCGGCGGGCACGCCTTCGAAATTAAATGAAGATTCGACTTCCCAAATTGATGTTCGCACTTTCTCAGAAGCTCAGATAACAAAATATCGAAATTCCCGGGATTTCCAATATATCAGCAATAAACTGGAAGCGCTAACCTGGTGGGGCAGGCTAAAACAATGGATGCTGCAAAAGATAGTTGATTTAATTCAGTTTGGAACAGAAACCAATGTTGGGAGAACCATCCTAATTCTGTTGGCAATTGCCATTATTATTTATGTTGCCTACAGAATGATCGGCGCTGATAAAACCGGCCTTTGGGCAAAGAAAAATGCCGGTCAGGCTTTACCTGATTTAACAGATGAAAATATTCACCTGATAGATTTTGATGAACTTATTAAGGATGCCGTTTCGAAAAATAATTACCGCTTAGCCATTCGCCTCTGGTATTTAAAAACGTTGAGAAATCTCTCCGGTAAAGATTTTATAAGCTGGAAACCCGGTAAAACGAATTATGAATATGTGGCAGAACTGGCACAAACGCAATATGAAGCTTCTTTTAAAAATCTGACCCGCAATTTTGAATATAGTTGGTATGGCGAAACAGAAGTGACAACCGGTGAATATGCGGCATTAAAGGAGCAGTTTACGAGATTTAACCAACAACTTAGGTGAATTGAAAAAATACCGCTTCTATATTATCGTCTGTATCCTGCTGGTATTATACATCCTGCTGACTATTTTCAAGCCAAAGCAAATTGACTGGACAGTTACTTTGGAGAAAAAAGATAAAAATCCTTACGGCGCTTATATACTATATCATCAGGTAAAAGACATTTTTCCCGAAGCCAAAATTTTTTCCGATCAGTTACCGGTTTATAATCAGTTGTCTGATACGAATCAGCAGCATACAGTATATTTATTGATTGCACCGGAGCTTGACCTTCAGAAAGAGGATGTAAACAGATTGCTGCATTATATGGCTTCGGGTAATGAAGTATTTATAGCAACATACTCCATCAGCAAACCTTTGAGCGATACCTTAAAGCTAAAAATGTCCGGACCGGTGCATGATGTTTTCAGGAAAGATTCTGCTACAATCAATTTCACTAATCCTTTAATTAAATCTGATAAAGATTATTATTTTAGAAAATTTACGTTGGATAATTATTTTACTAAAATGGATACCGCGCGTACGGAAGTTCTGGGAGTGATGGATAAAAATGAACCGGATTTTATCAGAATGAAATTTGGGAAAGGATATTTGTATGTACATGCTGCGCCGCTTTGCTTTAGTAATTATTTCATGCTTTTTAGCAATAACTATCAATATACCGCTTCTGCATTATCTTATTTACCAAAAGAGGTAAAGACTGTTTATTGGGATGAATATTACAAGTTAGGCCCTGAATATTCCGGTAATGCAATGAGTTATTTCCTGACACATCTTTATCTGAAGTGGGCATGGTGGATAGCTGTTTTCACCATGCTTGCGTATCTACTTTTTGCTTCCAAACGAAAGCAACGCGTGATTCCTGAATTAGATAGTAAGGCCAATACCTCACTTGATTTTGTGAAAACGGTGGGAGAAGTTTATTTTAATAAGCAGGACAATAAAAATATTGCTGAAAAGAAAATAACTTATTTCTTAGAATATGTCAGGTCGCATTTATATCTTCCGGATAAATCTTTAACTCCCGGGTTTATAATTATCTTGTCTGCCAAGAGCGGCATATCCGAAGATAAAGTAAAAAAATTAATAGATTTGATAATTCAAGTAAGGACATCAGGGGAAGTGAGCAATCCGCTCTTGATGCAATTAAATAATGAAATGGATGATTTTTATAAAAATGTATTGACGACTATGCGCTTATGAACAACAAAAGTAATAGAACGCTGATTATTATGATTCCTTATGATCTTCGCCGAAGGCTGGTCATATTTTAATCTGTCTTCTGCGGATGGAATATGATAGATAATCTGTGATTATCTTAACAAATCATAGAAATCTGCGTTCTATTTTTATACCTGCATTATTGCGGATAATTATTAAAAATGTAATTCAATATGGAGAACGAAATCTTTCAAACTAAAACTGATTTAAGCGGCCTGGAAAAAGCAGTAAACAATATGAAGGACGAAATTGCGAAAGTGATTGTCGGCCAGCATGAAATGATAGAATTGTTGATAGCGGCTATTTTGGCGGACGGACATGTGTTGATTGAAGGTGTGCCGGGTATTGCCAAAACACTGACGGCTAAATTAACTGCGCGTTGCCTGGATGTCCCATTTTCACGGATTCAGTTTACACCGGATTTGATGCCCAGTGATTTATTGGGGACGTCTGTATTTAATCCACAAAGCGCGACTTTCCAATTCAGGCAGGGACCGGTTTTCAGCAATATTATATTGATTGATGAAATAAACCGTTCTCCTGCTAAAACACAGGCTGCCTTGTTTGAAGTGATGGAAGAAAAACAAATAACCATAGATGGAGAAACCTATCCCATGAGTGAACCTTTTATGGTAATAGCCACACAGAATCCTATAGAACATGAAGGTACTTACCGCCTTCCCGAAGCGCAAATGGACCGTTTCCTTTTTAAAATTGAAGTTCCTTATCCTTCCTTGAATGAAGAAGTGAATATACTGGAATATGCTAATGAAGGGAAGACCGTCCATTATGACAAAGTGATAAATCCCGTTTTGAATGCAAATGAAATGATGCTGTTCAGGAAGCAGATTGAACAAATACACATTGATCAAGCGGTGATGGAATATATTGCAAAATTAGTGCAGGCTACCCGCCATGATCCTGCTGTTTATCTGGGCGCATCACCCCGTGCATCTGTGGCTGTATTACGTTCTTCCAAAGCAATAGCCGCCATGAATGGCCGCGACTTTGTAACGCCGGATGATGTACACCGTGTATTGAAAAGCGTTCTTTGCCACCGGATCATTTTAACACCCGAAAGAGAAATGGAAGGTGTAACGATGGAAGAAGTAATTGAACAAATTATAAAGCGGACGGAAGTGCCCAGATAATATGAAAGTATTTCTGAAAAAATATATCGGTGATTTATTTCTGACAAGACGGTTCTATATCCTGTTTTCCGTTCTGGCAGTGCTGTTTTTGTTCCGGTTTTTTATTGCTGTACTGGGTATATTGCCTTGGTTGTTGTTGGCTGCCGTGCTTACTTTGATTTTTGTTGAATATTTTTTGTTATTTCTTTCTCCGAAAGGAAGCATTACCGGTGAAAGAATCTGCTCTGCAAGGTTTAGTAATGGGGATGAAAATAGAGTTTCAGTAAGCTTGAACAACCATTTCCCATTTACAGTTCTTATGGAGGTTATTGATGAGATCCCTGAACAATTTCAAAGAAGGGATTTGAATTTTCATTTAAAAATTTTAACAGGAGCGGTAGAAACAATTAACTATTTTCTTCGTCCTTTGAAACGCGGCGAGTACCATTTCGGAAAGGTGAAAGTTTATGCCATGACCCGGCTTGGAATTTTACAACGCAGGTTCATGGTGGCCGAAGACGCGATGGTAAAAGTATATCCTGCTTACCAGTCCTTGCGAAAATATCAGCTTATGGCGGAAACAAGCCGGTGGGGCGATGCAGGAGTGCGGAGAAGAAGGCAATTGGGACATAGTATGGAGTTTGAGCAAATAAAAGAATATGTTCCCGGCGATGATTACAGAACAGTAAACTGGAAGGCTACCGCCCGTAAAGGGAATCTGATGGTCAATAATTATATTGAAGAAAAAAGCCAGCAAATTTATTGTGTGATTGATAAAGGCCGTGTGATGGAAATGCCTTTTGGAGGATTAAGCTTACTGGATTATGCGGTGAATGCCTCTTTGGTTTTGTTAAATGTGGCTTTGAATAAGCAGGATAAAGCAGGTATACTTACCTTTTCTGATCTTATCGGCACCTTTCTTCCCGCAGACAAAAAAAATTCGCAAATGCAGGCGGTATTAGAAACCTTGTATAACCAAAAAACGCGTTATTTAGAAAGTGATTTTGAAAAATTATATATCTATATCCGAAAACATATTACACAACGCAGCCTGCTTGTTTTATTTACTAACTTTGAAACCATTTCGGGATTGAAAAGGCAGTTGCCTTATTTGCAAAAAATGGCAAAATATCATTTGCTGGTGGTGGTGTTCTTTGAAAATACGGAATTAAAGCAATTGAAGGAAGATAAACCTGAAAATGTAGAAGATATTTATACGCAGGTAATAGCGGAAAAATTTATGTATGAGAAAAAGTTAATTGTGAGGGAATTACAGCGACATGGCATTATAACTATTCTTACAGAGCCGGAGAATCTGGCAGTGAAAACATTGAATAAGTATTTGGAGCTGAAGGCAAGACAGGCAATATGATGCTTGTTGTAATGCTTCATGTTGAGCATTGAGCATTCAATACCGTTTAGTTAAGAATAGGAAACGAAATTGTCATGGTGAGCGAAGTCGAACCATGGCACCATTGGCAACACCCTTCGACTACGCTCAGGGTGACAAAATTCTTAGCTAAACGATATTGATTGAATATTGATTATTTTATATTCGGAAATTGTGTCTGTTATTTGTTACGTTTGGTATAAGAACTGAATAAAAGAAAACAATGAAACTCAATTCAATTGATGATAGGCCATTTCTTCACATTAATAAAGTTCTTCTTATTATTTCCTTGCTGATCGGCTCTAACACTCAGTGCTTTTCTCAAAATCTATTGGTAAACCCAAGTTTTGAAGGTGTTAATATTTGTACAGAATATGGCCAACCTTGCTGCCCTTCGGGTTGGTTTTCCTCTTGTTTATCGGGTGATAATTATATACTTCATATCAATTATCATCATGATGTTTTATTCGGTGGAGCGTATGCAATAGTCCCAATATTTAATTATTCTTATGCGAATTATAGAAACTATCTGGAAAGTAAAATACTTTGTCCATTGCAAAAAGGAAGAGAATATTCACTATCATTTTGGGTAGGTGACGAAAAGTATAAAGAGTTTAATGTTGGAGTTCTTTTTTCTAATCACTGGATATTTAAAGGGAACCCACTAATAATAGAAGTTTCACCGACTATCGTGTTCACACGGAATGATATTATGGAGAAGGTAAAATATAAGGGGTTGGTTTGGTACCGTGTTAAAAAGATTTCATCTTAAAAAATAACGCAAAATTTATTATTATTGGGAATTTTTCTGATGATGCCGCTACAAGGGAATTTATTCCCGAAGGCATAAAAAGAAAGGGAATCATATACTACGCTATTGATAGTATAAACCTTGCTCCTGCCAATGGTTCAAGTGAATGTTCAGCACAGTATAGAGATTCAATTAAGAACAATCTATATACAATACATGAACGACATTATCTTCTCAAAGAATACCAAAGTCTTGCTGTAGATGACATTCCAAAGCCTGATACCCACGAAGTAGAATCAAAACCCATTACCAACAAGGTAGGGCCAAAACTTGTTATAGTAACAGACACTTTGAGGGTTCCTGATATTTTGTTTGAAACAAATAAAAGCAGTTTAAATAAAAATTATACGAAATACTTAGATAGTTTAGGGAGAAAAATCGTTAATATGCCTTATTCAAGAATAAAAATTATTGGTTACACAGATAACCGGGGAACCGGGGAATATAATATGCATCTTTCATATAGAAGAGCTGAAGCAGTCGCAGATTATTTAGTGAGTGGAAATTGGATTTCAAGGGAGCACCTGCAGGTTAACGGGGAAGGTGAGAATAATCCCATTGCTTCCAATGAAACCAAAGCTGGGCAGCAGCAAAATAGAAGAGTGGAAATCGTAGTATTTGAAGTTAAAAATAAATATTTAAAATAATAATAACAGAATCAATGAACTAATGTTGTTTAGGTAAGTACATTTTGAAATGTGAGATGCCTGTTCAAAGGACTCCTTTTGGAGAAGGGCATCAATTTAAATAACCGTGGGTGCAACTCACGGCAAAAGATAGAAACAGAGTTCAACCCTGAAGGGGTTGAATATCTTGCTAATTGAAAGTCGTTGATTCATTATTTGTTAAATGGTTAAATATTAAAATCATGAATCGAGCATTAATCATTGTAGATGTGCAGCGGGATTTTTGCCCGGGTGGTGCGCTGGCTGCTCCGAAAGGCGACGAAATTATTCCGGTCATCAATAAATTGATGGATAAGTTCGAAATCATTCTTGCCTCCAAAGACTGGCATCCTTCCAAAACAATTCATTTTGAAAAATGGCCTCCGCACTGTATCCGTGGAACAGAAGGCGCCGCTTTTCATCCTGATTTGAATCAGCAAAAGATTGAATTGGTCGCCTTAAAAGGAACCGGAAACAGTGATGACGGCTACAGCGCCTTTGAAGCTACTAATGTGGATATGGTACATTGGCTTAAGCGGAAGAATGTGGGCGCTGTTTATTGCTGTGGCATAGCTACTGAATATTGTGTGATATCCACTGCCATAGACGCAGTGAGGTCAGGCTTTAAAACTTATGGTGTAACCGATGCCATAGCGCCGGTCAATGTGCATCCGGAGGACGAAGGGATTGCCTTGCAAAAAATGGAGGACTACGGAATTACTTTAATAACTTCTGATAAAATTTAAACAAATTGAACATACATTATTTTCAGCATGTGCCTTTTGAAGGATTGGGAAGCATCCGGGAATGGGCTGAACAACGGGGCTACTCACTAAGTGTGACAAAATTCTATGAGGGTGATAAAATTCCATCTGTGGAAGAAATAGATTGGCTTATCGTTATGGGCGGCCCGATGAGTGTACATGATGAGAAGAAATATCCGTGGCTGAAGCAGGAAAAGGAATTTATTCAGGAAGCCATTGAAAAAGAGAAAACGATTATAGGAGTTTGCCTGGGAGCGCAATTGATTGCGGACATACTGGGAGCTGAAGTTTATCCGAATCAGGAGAAAGAAATAGGATGGTTTCCGGTGAAGTTTACTGATTATGCCAACCCATTCAAATCATTGAATAAATTAAAACCTGACTTTACTGTTTTTCATTGGCATGGTGATACTTTTGATTTGCCTAAAGGCTCAAAGCATCTGGCATTTTCAGAAGCCTGCAGGAACCAGGCATATCTTTATAATGAAAAAGTACTCGGACTTCAGTACCATCTGGAAACTACCAAAGATTCTTTATTGCAGATGATAAGTCATGGCAGGGATGAATTAATTTCGGGAAGATACATTCAATCTGAGAATGAAATCTTAGTACAGCAGGATTTATTTCTAAGCGTTAATAAAAAAGTACTTTTTGCGCTTTTAGATGAAATGGCTAATCCGGTGTGGTAAGTTTTTAATTTGCCTTAGCCTTTTTAGCAGCCTCTTTCGCAGCTTGAATGGTTTTATCCAAATCTTCTTTTGTCAGTGCATTGCAAATAAACCAGCTTTCAAAGGAAGAAGGCGGTAAATAAATCCCTGCTTCCAGCATACCATGAAAGAAATGTTTGAATAATCCATTATTGGCGCCGGAAGAAGAGACAAAATCCGTTACCGGATATTCGGTAAAGAAAATGCTCATCATGGAACCACAACGATTGACCTGGTTTAATATTCCTTCGCTGCCAATAGCTTCCTGCAATCCCTTTTCGAGATAGGTTGCTTTTTCTTCCAAATGAGTATAAATATCCGGGTTATCATGAAGTGTTTTAAGCAACGTGTAGCCTGCAATCATAGCGACCGGATTCCCGCTCAAAGTGCCTGCCTGATAGATTTTTCCTGAAGGTGCTATATGTTCCATGACTTCTTTCTTCCCTGCAAAAGCGCCCACAGGAAGCCCCCCCCCGATAATCTTTCCGAAAGTAACGAGGTCTGCTTTAATATTAAACAATTCCTGTGCACCGCCCGGGGCCAGGCGGAATCCGGTCATTACTTCATCGAAGATCAGCAGGATATTATTTTCATCACAAACTTTCCTCAGGCCTTGTAAAAAACCTTCCTGTGGTAACACACATCCCATATTACCTGCTACAGGTTCAACGATGACAGCGGCTATTTCATCTTTATGTTTGCTCACTAATTCTTCTACTTTAGTCAGATTATTATAAGGAGCAGTTAAAGTGTCTTGTGCTACAAACTCAGGTACTCCGGGTACCTGTTGTATTCCTAAAGTGGCCACCCCACTGCCTGCACTGACTAAAAACATATCTGCATGCCCATGATAGCAACCTTCAAATTTGATAAATTTATTTTTACCGGTGTAGCCTCGTGCTAATCTGATGGCGCTCATGCAAGCCTCTGTTCCCGAATTGACCATCCGCACCATTTCAATGTTAGGAACCATTTCAATAATTAATTCGGCAATTTGTATTTCCAATTCGGTAGGCGCACCGAAAGAGGTACTATGTATAACTTTTTCCTGAATGGCTTTTATCACCGGCTCATAAGCATGTCCTAAAATCATCGGACCCCATGAATTGACATAATCAATATATTGATTTCCGTCTTCGTCAAAAAGATAAGCGCCTTTGGCGCTTTGGATGAATGGAGGAGTCCCCCCCACATTCTTAAATGCACGAACCGGAGAATTGACGCCACCTGGAATGAGTTGTTGAGCGCGTTGAAAGAGGGACTTGCTTCTGGATAAATTCATTTTGTTTTTTATTTAATTATCGCTGATGTTTCGATGTCTGATTTTTTGTTCTCTATTTCATTAAGATATTACAAACCATAAATCAGACATCAGGAAATCAGATGTCAGGAAATCAGACATCAAAAAATCAGACATCAAAAAATCAGACATCAAAAAATCAGATATCAGGAAATCAGATATCAGGAAATCAGACATCAGGAAATCAGACATCAGGAAATCAGACATCAAGGAATCAGATATCAGAAAATCAGACATCAGGAAATCAGACATCAGGAAATCAGACATCAAAAAATCAGATATCAGAAAATCAGATATCAAGAAATCAGACATCAAAAAATCATAAATCAGAAAATCAGATATCAAGAAATCAGACATCAAAAAATCATAAATCCGGCATCATAAAATCTCCGCTGCTTGTTTTGCAAAATAGGTGGCTATCAAATCTGCTCCTGCACGTTTGATGGAAGTGAGGCAT
>SCQV01000057.1 GCA_004299085.1 Chitinophagaceae bacterium
TGAGGCATAGGGAGCAGGGATTTAATCTTGGTAGAATAACAATAACCAGTGCATCTCGATCTTACCTGCCTGCCATGGGGAGATTGCTTCTCCCGCCCCAACATACAAATCCACCCGAGCAGAGGCAATGACGTTGCGACAATTTGGGATGCACCCAACTTGCCTTACATAAACCCATACCGGTTCAGGGTATTAACACTGTTCTTTATATCCTTATTTTCTGTAGATGATTAACCATACAGACAGTCATAAGCCTTGCAGGGTTATGGGTGCCGGACGTGAAATCACTGCCGGATAAAATATAGTAGTATAGTGGCGGTGAAGCGAGCCTTGCCATTACTATTTTGGCGGATGAAATCCGTCCTTCTAATTGCTCCATTATATCTTTCAGGTACAGACTGAATCATGAGTTCTATTTCATAAAATCTACGATTAGCATTATTTTATGCTTTTTAAGAAATATTTTTTTATTTCTGATTCATGCGTATATTTACGGCTTCAAAGCGCATAATCCTGCATGTAATTATCCTTTTGTCTTTAAATCAGCCTGTAACACGTTACTTTCTTGTTTATACCCTGTTGTATTAATGCGGGAAATTAATACTAAACACCTTAGATATAAGCAAAATTGAAAATATAACTATCTGAAAATTAGTTCGCGAAGGTCTTATTTTGTTTTGTGGGCCCTTCAACAGGATGGTTGTCTTTCATCATAGAGGAATCGTTCGTGTGAGTAGTGCTATAAAATGGCCTGTATAGAGTGAACGATGGAACTATAATTCTAATAGTCAGGCTTTAGGGATTCATTTTATCAATATCATTTTATTGAAATCAATAATTTATGGAAAGTATATACCTTAATGAAGATGATCAGACCTTGCTACAAAAAATTGCATCTGGTGATGAAAAATCCTTCAACATCTTATACAAGAAATACTGGAAGGAAATTTATTATAACTGTCGCAGACTTTTAAATGATCATGAAAAAGCACAGGATATTACTCAGGAGATTTTTGTTGGCTTGTGGTTAAACAGGACTCAATTACATATTGATAACCTGAGCGCCTATCTGTATATAACTGCCAGAAACCGGGTATTAAGGATTTTAGAAAGGGAGAAGCGTTTTGTTCCTTTTGAGAATCTGATAAACCTTAGTGAAATCAATATTAACAACGAACATGCTGATTTCCTTACTATTAAGAATGAGTTTTTAAAGGCTTATCATGGATTGCTGAATACCTTACCATCACAGCGAAAAAAGATTTTTGATTATTATTTCGATGAAAATCTCTCCACTGGGGAGATTGCCGATAGATTATCCCTTTCCCGAAAAACAGTCCAGAATCAATTGGGACGGGCTGTTTCTTTTTTAAAGACTAACCTTTCTCAACTACGCTCCATCCTGCTCATCTTTCTATTTTAAATTTCTTTTTCAAATATTTGGGATTTTTTTGTTTTCATGTATCTTATTAATGTAGTTAGAATAAATGAAAGAGCAACAATTTATAAAGGTCTTGCACAAGTATGTCAATGGGAAGGCAAATAAAAATGAAAAAGATCTCATGGAGGCTTATTACCGCCTCTTACTTGAGAAGTCAAAGTTGGCGTCAAAACCAGGAGGAGAGGAAGATGTGGAAGGAGAATTATTAGAAAATGGATTATTGAATAAAATCTGGGATAAAATCCGCGATGAAGAGCAAGTCAATGCAAAAGAATTAAAACCTTTTTCAAAGACGTGGCAAATAGCGGCGATGATAGCAGCTTTGATTATTATAGGAATTATTTTTTATACGGTAGTTGAACGCAGAAGCTCTGAGAAGACATCCATGGCTGTTAGCCGGCAACAAGATATTGATAAGATTAAACCGGGTAGCAATAAAGCAGTGTTGATACTTTCCAATGGGAAAAAAATATTTTTAGATAATACCTCAAATGGTTCTTTGGCAAAACAAGGGAATGTAAACGTGATTAAGCTGAATGGCGGACAATTGACCTATAAAGGTACCTATCCTGCTCATGATCAAAAATTTCAGCCTGTTTACAATACACTAAGCACTCCGCGCGGAGGTCAATATAAGTTAACATTACCTGATGGAACAAAAGTTTGGTTAAATGCTGCATCCTCCTTGCATTATCCGGTAGCATTTTCGGGGCAGACGAGAACAGTAGCATTAACGGGAGAAGGTTATTTTGAAATCGCACAGGATGCTCAAAAACCTTTTATTGTTCAAGCGGATAAAATAAAGATTGAAGTACTTGGGACTAGTTTTGATGTGAATTCGTACAAAGATGAAGATGAAATAAAGGCGACGCTTGAAGAAGGTTCCATCAAAATGACAGAAGGTGAGAAAAGTATTTTATTAAAGCCTGGAGAGAAAGTGAGCTTTGATGAGAAAAATGGAAATATGAACGTTGAGAAAGCCAACGTAGCCGCTGATATAGCATGGAAAAACGGACTTTTTTCTTTTGATAATACTAATATAAAAGAGATTATGGCGAGAGTTTCGAGGTGGTATGATGTAAAGGTGGTTTATGCGACCACAGAATTAAGTCATAAATGTTATAGCGGAGTCCTGCCGCGATATAGCGAGGTGAGTGCATTACTTAACATGCTGGAAATGACAGGGACCGTCCATTTTAAAATTGAAAACAGGACCATCACCGTGATGAATTGAATAATTATGAAAATGAAAATAGGATAAGAAATATGAACTAAAGCCTTTCGACAAAGACATTAATAGCAATCACTGTTTTTAGAAGGATTCTCCCAAAAAAAACCGGAAGTATTCGTGGTACCTCCGGCATAGTTCGGGAAACTAAAGGACATTACGAAGCATTCAGTTTTTAATAAACCCAAACAAAACAAAAGTATGAAATTTTATTTTAATCATCTCCCTTTTACCTCTTTAAAGGGACTACCCCTAAAGCTAATTTTGACCATGAAGTTAACAATTTTATTATTGTTAGTTGCCGGTTTACAGGTCAATGCTAAGGTTGTGGCACAAACCATCACCTATACGAATAAGAACGCCAGTTTGGAAAATGTATTTAATGAGATTACCAAACAAACAGGTTATCAGGTTCTTTATAATTCCTACCTGGTTAGGAATACAGGGAAAATAAGCCTTCATTTAAGCCAGACACCTCTCAAGCAAGCATTGGATATTATAGTTAAAAACCAGCCAATCTCTTATTCGATTGTAGGGAATATTATTGTTATCAAAAACAAAGTCGAAGAGGATCAACGAGCGGTAATTGCTGCCTTACAGGATTCGAGAGAAATACATGGGACAATAATAGACTCAACAACCGGTAATCCACTTATAGGAGTGACCATCAGATTGAAAGGCGATAATACCATTGGAACTACTACTGATGCCCATGGTGAGTTTAGTCTGAATGTGCCGGATAATGCAGTGCTTCAAGTTAGTTTCTTAGGCTATAATAACAAGGAGATATCGGTTGGAGGGAGAAATAATATTAAAATTACGCTGTCATCGGCAACGACCGGATTAGCGCAATTAGTAGTCATAGGATATGGAACACAAAAGAAAGAAGATGTAACGGGCGCCATTAGCTCCATTAGTGCTTCTCAAGTCAACAATCAAGCGATTATTAATCCCGTGCAGGCACTAACAGGGTTAGCCGCGGGTGTACAAACACTTCAAAATTCCGGGCAACCTGGTAGTACATTTAATGTATTAGTGCGAGGTGACAACTCCATTTTGGGAGGTAATTCTCCTTTATTCGTAGTGGATGGGTTTCCTTATGATAGCGCCTTAAGTAATATCAATCCCAACAATATAAAATCTATTGAAGTCCTAAAGGATGCATCTGCAACAGCAATTTACGGCTCCCGAGGCTCGAATGGGGTAGTTATTATCCAGACAAAAAGCGGTGTCCAGGGGAAGACAACCATTGAGTACGATGCCTATTATGGCTTTCAGCAGGTAAACAAGAGGTTGCACATGTTGGATGCCAAACAGTTTGCAACTTTAGCCAATGTTCGCGCATCTAATGATGGAATAACTCCTTACTTTACTCAGGCACAAATAGATTCGTTTGGGGTGGGTACGAATTGGCAAGATGCTATCTTCCGTACTGCCCCTATTCAGAATCATAGCCTGACGGTTTCCGGAGGAGGAGAGAAAACTACCTTTAGCCTCTCTGGAAACTATATAAATCAACAGGGAATTATAATTGGTTCGCATTATGGCCAGGCACAGCTAATGGCTAATTTGACCAATAATATCAGTAAAAATTGGAAAATAAGTTTTCATGGGAATTTTAGCAATACCCAGAACGACATGCTAAACAGTGATAATAAGGAAAGAGGTCTGGGTGTCCTTAGTGGGGCCTTAGTCGCTCCGCCCACAGTACCGGTAAGAAATAAAGATGGGTCGTATTCTATGGTAAGGCCCTATCCTTTTAGCCCGGACATTTTGGAGAATCCTGTGGCGATGGCCTTAGAAACGAAGAATCAGAATATAGATAATTCATTTTTATCTAATATAGTGGTGGAAGGAACGATAGTGCCACATCTGACACTCCACGAATCGGTGGGTTTGCAATATGATCTGACAAGAATAGATTATTATTCACCGACCCTGTTCCAGCAGAGTGCAAGTGGTACAGCCTCTACTTTTTATGGAGAGAATGCACACTGGGTAAACGAGAACCTCCTTACGTATGCCAATCAAATTGGGCAGAATAGTAATATAACGGTCTTGGGTGGATTAACTGCTGAGCAGACCATCCAACAAGGGGTTGTTACCTCTGCTACCGGATTTGCAAACAATATATTACAGAATAACAGCTTACAATCCGGTACGACTGCAGGGATTCCAAAATCCACCTATAATAAGTACACTCTTCTTTCCTGGTTAGGAAGAGCTACCTACACCTATAAGGATAAATACGTGCTATCTGCAAGCATACGCGGTGATGGATCGTCCGTATTTGGAGCTTCTAATAAAGAAGGAATTTTCCCCTCTGTTTCAGGAGCGTGGAGGATAAATGAAGAAAGTTTCTGGGAAAGTCTGCGCAGCACTATTGATAATTTTAAATTACGCGCCAGTTGGGGAGAATCCGGGAATACCGCTATATCACCCTATCAATCCCTTTCCCTGCTGTCTTCCATACCTACCGTATTTGATAAAAACCTGTTTATAGGTTTTGCTCCTGGTTCAAATGAACCCAATCCTAAATTAAAATGGGAGACCACTGCAGGTATTAATATTGGAGCCGACATGGGTTTATTTAATGACCGCCTTTCAGTGACCTTCGATTATTATTACAAAAAAACAAGAGACCTGTTAGCCTCTATTCCTGTTCCCCCTTCATCCGGATATACATCTCAATCTGCTAATATAGGAGACTTGCAAAACCAAGGGTTTGAATTATCCATAAATGCGCGTGTTATTAATACGAATAATTTTACCTGGGATATAGGCGGGACATTCACCTCGAATAGAAATAAAGTCCTTTCCTTATATGCCGGCGCTCCCTTATTTGGAACTTCCATGGCTAGTGCGCTTCCTGCCATGAATATGGTCGCAGTCGGTCAACCCATAGGCGTCTTTTATGGATTAGTTGAAGATGGGCTGGACGCCAATGGAAAGATTAAATATAAGGATTTGAATGGAGACGGAGTCATCAATTCTAATGATAGAACCGTCATTGGAAACCCTAACCCAAAGTATCTATTCGGTATAAATTCAAGTCTCTCGATGGGAGAATTTGGATTGTCATTTATCATAAACAGTTCACAGGGTAACAATGTATTAGCCTATGATTTGTCCAGTATCGCGAATGGTTTTTATTTTGGTGAAAACCAACTCGCAGATGTTTTGGGTAATTATTGGACGGCTAAGGATCCCAATCCTCATGCACAATATCCGGTTGTTAGTTCATCAACACGGTATCAGGGCTCTGACAGGTATATTAAAAATGGATCTTATGTCAGGCTTCAAAATATTCAAATCTCCTATACTCCTAAAGGAAAGATATTTGGGGGTAACGCCATTAACTATCTGCAGATTTACTTGGCTGGCCAAAACCTGGTTACCTTAACTAACTACCCTTTATTTACTCCGCTTAATAACACCTTTGGAGCAGGCATCAATAAAGGTATTGACATGATGGGGTATCCTGATGCAAGAACTATATTGCTCGGAATAAGGCTCAATTTTGAATAAGACTAAGTTGATTATCATTAATAACAAATCTTTTTAAGAACGAAAACGTTGTAATATGAAAAAGATAATATTTCTTGCTGCCATAGTACTTATCATTTTAGGCGTCAGTTCCTGTAGTAAATTCCTTCAGGAAAAGCCAATGACGCAGCTTTCAACAGCAACCTATTATAAAACATTACAGGATGCACAAGGGGCGATAAATGCTATCTATGGGCCGATTCGAAGTGATGGTGTCTTTCAAAGGCAATATATGCAACTAGCCGATATACCTTCTGATTATGCTTATGGCCGGGGGTCAACTGCTCCTGCCGGAAATTATCAATTATTGGATCAGGTCAATATATCGAGAGTTGCAACCGTTTGGAACGGACTTTATCAGGCTATTAATTATGCTAACATTGCCATTGAGCAAATCCCTAATATTACAAGTATTGCTCCGGCGATAAGGACAGAATTAGTTTCAGAGGCAAAATTCTTACGGGCATATTGCTATTTTCATTTGGTGATTAATTGGGGAGCAGTACCTCTATATTTGAGTACTACTCATACCGTAACCAAAAGGATGCCGGTGCAAGATGTCTATACCGCGATAGTGGCAGATTTGGACTCTGGAGAACAGTTCCTTCCGCCTGTGCCTGCTGAAGAAGGCCGTCCTACCAATTGGGCAGCCAAGTCATTCCTTTCCTTAGTATATTTATTTATGGGTCAATGGGATTCTGCCGCGAATAATGCCCAACAGGTAATTGAAAAAGGTCCTTATTCTCTGGTTCAGGTGCATCAACCGGATGACTTTAATAATATTTTCGGCCCGTCCGCAAATGGAACGAGCGAAGAAATTTTTTATTTAAAATATAACCATGTGAATGGACAGGGTTGGGAATGGCCATTGAATTTACTTTGGACTAGCAGCCAATATGCGCCCTTTGGCAACTATGTGGTTTATGAAGAACCTAATAATCCATTTATTACGAGTTGGAACAATAATGATCTCAGAAAGCAGTTTGACCTTTTTACAGAATATATAAATCCGGCAACCGGCCTTGTGAATCAACTTACCTTCCCCCCAATGCTTTGTAGTAAATTTAGGGACCCGGGCGCTACCGGTACGGCCGGATTCGCGAATGATTATCCCTTTCTCCGGTACGCTGATGTGCTGCTGATTTATGCGGAAGCTAATGACATGGCGAATAGTGGTCCAAGCTCTCTTGCTATTGAAAGCCTCAATGAGGTTAAACGAAGGGGTTATGGATATCCATCGAACTCCCCGTCTCCGGTGGACTATACTTCCAGTGGATGGACGCAGCAAAGCTTCAGAGATTCGGTTCTTCAAGAGAGGGCTTATGAGCAGTTTATGGAAGCGAAGAGGTGGCAAGACCTGAAGCGTACTGGTACTGCAGCCGAGATTATTTTACAAAATAAAGGTATTAAGTTGAATCCTGATTTCCTGCTTTGGCCCATTCCACAACAAGAAATTGACGCTAATCCACAGATAGGGCAGTCAAATCAGAATCCGGGGTACTGATCTCTTGGGCTTTGGGATGAGTCACTATATTTTTTTAATATTTCCTTATCATTTTCAATCCATATAAAATGAAATACAAATATGCTGTCACGTTTGCCATACTATTGAGCTTAGCCTCTTACAGCAGCTATGGACAAATGAACACTAATCTTTCTAAAGAAGGAGATCATATTATCGTGGGTGCAGCCCGCATGAGCGAGTATCTCCCTTTATTAAAAAACAAGCGGGTAGCTATTTTGACCAATCAATCCGCCTTGGTGAATGGTGTCCAAATCGTAGATACTTTATTGAAAAGAAATGTCCATATTGTAGCAATATTTGGACCGGAACATGGTTTTCTTGGAACTGCTAATGCAGGAGCTACGGTTACAAATGGCGTGTATTCCAGGGAAAAAATTCCGGTAATCTCACTTTATGGAAAGCATTTTAAGCCTACACCTGAGGATCTGAAAAATGTAGATATTATGGTGTATGATGCACAGGATGTGGGTGTTCGATACTACACTAATCTCGCCTCCATGCAATTTTTTATGGAAGCGGCGGCTGAAAATCATAAACCATTTATTATCCTGGATCGCCCAAACCCTCTGGGCTTTTATGTGGATGGACCAATTTTAGAAAAAAAATTCAAATCTTTAGTGGGGATGCAACCTATCCCCATAGTATATGGTATGACGATTGGGGAATATGCAAAAATGCTTATAGGCCAGCATTGGCTGAGCGACCCCAAGATGACACCTGATCTAACGGTCATAAAATGCCTCCATTATACACATAACAGCTTATACCAATTACCTGCAAGGCCTTCACCCAATTTACATGATATGGCATCTATATATTTATATCCCTCCCTTTGCTTCTTTGAAGGAACCCCATGTAGTGTTGGCCGGGGTACAAAATATCCCTTCCAGCTTTTTGGTCATCCAGATTTTCCCGATAGTTTATATTCCTTCACTCCGCAGCCTGAACTTGGAGCGACTGAGCCTAAATTAAAAGGACAAGTTTGTTATGGCTATTTAGTGGCTACTAATGCTAAGGAAGCGCTGGAAAAAGTAGGTCATCATTTGCAATTGAAATGGATTACAGAAGCCTATCATCTTTTCCCTGATAAAGAGAATTTTTTTAACAAGCATTTTACCAATCTGGCAGGGACTGATAAGCTCCAAGAGGAGATTAAGGAAGGCTGGAGTGAGGAAAGAATCAGAAAAAGCTGGCAACCGGGTTTAAAGGATTTTGGGCAGATCCGAAAGAAATATCTGCTGTATCCCGATTTTACACGTTAAAATTCCTATCCATTCTATTGCCAGAGTGATTTCGGGTTTTTATTATCCCGTAAATACCCGGATTTATTGAAATTATTAAAAATCTAAAAATAGGATTATGGCAGCTTATAAATTAAGACATGTGTTTGTGTGTTTATTCATTTTTCTTTCTCTTCCTTTTGTAGTGCACGCTCACGACTTTATTAATGATAATAGAGTGGTGACTATAGGGAACGAAGATATTAGAATCGGCTTTGATGCATCTTCCGGAGAACTTATGGCATTTTCAGACTTAACTAACTCTTTTCAGGTTCTCAATAACGCGAATACGGGCAGGCGTTCCCTATGGGGAATAATTTTAGAGAAGCATGCTAATGTCAGAGAATTGAATATGGCCGATGCGCGGTCCTTCCATTTTTTCAAGATTAATGATAAAAAGATCCGGTTAGAATGGAGTGATTTTTCTGTTCTTTCAAATCTTCATTTTAAAGTAATAGTTAATGTAAGCGTAGATAGCCTGAAGCCATTTTCCGAATGGCATATATCTATTACCGGATTACAAGGTGAAAAATTAGAAAAGGTGATATTTCCCCAAATAAGCGGGATTAAAGGCATGGAAAATGAGGAATTGGCGGTTCCGGTATGGATGGGAGAACTTATTAAGAACCCACGTGGAGTTGATAATACAAAAAAAGACTATTACTGGAACTATCCGGGGATGCTGTCCATGCAATTTTTAGCATTGTATAATAAAGCAACACACGGACTTTATTGCGCTGCCGATGATACGATGAACTATTTTAAACAGTTTTCCATGTCAGTGGATAGCTTAAAAGATGTGAGCTATCAAATAAATAACTACCCTTCATTCTATTCTACATTGAAGTCATACATATTGCCTTATAATGCCATTATTGGTGTTTTTAAAGGAGACTGGCTTTCGGCTGCCACGATTTATAGAAAATGGGCAGTAAATCAAAGATGGTGCAGAGATAGTAAATTTAAAAAGGAAAGTAATGATTTGTGGATAACCAGGACTGCCCTATGGGTATGGAATCGAGGAGAATCAAATAATGTGCTGGTACCTGCAGAACATCTTAAAGAAAAGCTTGGTCTTCCTGTAAATGTATTGTGGCATTGGTGGCATGGAGGTGCTTATGATGATGGATTTCCCGATTACCTTCCTCCAAGGCAAGGCGTTGAATCATTTAAACAAGCAGTGGCAAAAGCAAACAGCGAAGGAGTTCATGCGATTCTATATATGAATTCATTTGAATGGGGTACTTCCACAGAAAGTTTTAAGCAGGAAGATGCCTCACGATGGGCCGTAAGAAATATAAAAGGGGATATGGAACCCCACGTGTTTAATATTTTTACACATCATTCATTAACTCCTATGTGCATGGCAACAAGCTTCTGGAGAAATAAATATGCCTCTTTAGCCGATAAAGCTATTAACGAATATAATGTGGGAGGAATATATATGGATCAGGCTTGTGACAGTTACCTATGTTACGATAAGAATCATGGACATAGTATAGGAGGTGGAAATTATTGGGTAAATGGCTTTGGATTACTCACTAAGCAAATCCGGGAAAATAATGAATCCGGGCAACCCATTTCGTTAGCAGGGGAAGGTTGCAGTGAGAACTGGTTGCCTATCCTCAATGCGTTCCTTACTTTGCAGGTGAGTAATGAAAGATATGCTGGCGTAAATGGGCCAAAAACGATTCCTCTCTTTCAGGCAGTATATCATCAATATGGAGTAACGTTTGGAAATTACTCTTCTTTGGTAACACCACCTTACGATGCGCTTTGGCCCAAAGAGTACGCTCCAAAACATCCCGAACAATTATTGGATCCGAAGTTTAATGAGCAATTTTTGATGGAACAGGCAAGATCATTTGTTTGGGGTATGCAGCCTGCCATTGCTAACTATCATGATTTTCTTTCCACTAAAAGAAGCAGGGAAATTGACTATTTAATTCGTTTGACTAAAATAAGATATAAGGTTTTGCCGTATTTATTATATGGTGAATTCGTTCGGACCCCTCATCTTGATATAGCTGAGAAGATTATTCCGATATCACGGCTTTCCATTTATGCCGGTCAGGGGGATAGAGTAAAATCCTTTCAAGAGAAGGTGCCTTTGATATACACCTCTGCCTGGAAAGCAAAAGACGGAAGTATGGGTATAGCTATTGCCAGTATAAGTGATAAGTCCTCTCAAATAAGCTTCAATTTTGATTCTAATGCTTATGGACTTGGGGAGAAAGGTACAATTGATATAGTCACGGCGAAAGATAAGAGGACTTTAACATCGTATGCAAACAATAAAATTAAGGTAGATTTTCAACTGCCTGCAAGAGGCATCTGCTTTCTTGAAATAAAGAATGATTAATAATAAGAAAATAATCACAAATCCTTAAGATGACGCCCGGAATTCTTTTTTGTTTTGTTATTGGTTACTTTATTGTTTTGCTGGTCATTGGTTATCTGACATCAAAAAAATCTTCTGACAATGACACCTTCTTTATTGCTAACCGGAATTCCAAATGGTATTTGGTGGCATTTGGCATGATAGGTACCACCATTTCCGGTATCACATTTATTTCGGTACCTGGGACTGTCAATCATGATGCCTTTAGTTACTTTCAATTTGTTCTCGGAAATGCAGTGGGATATGTGCTAATCGCACAGGTATTGATGCCGCTGTACTATCGAATGCAATTGACTTCCATCTATACTTATTTAGAACATCGCTTTGGCTTCTGGTCGTACAAAACGGGCGCCTTCTTTTTTTTAATATCCCGTATTATAGGTTCTGCATTCCGCTTGTTTTTAGTCGCTATTGTTTTGCAGCATTTTATTTTTGATGCATGGCACATTCCATTTTGGGTAACAGTGACAGTTACCTTGGTGCTTATTTGGACCTATACTTTCCGGGGTGGATTAAAGACGATTATTATCACTGATACTATCCAGACTGTCTTTTTAGTTGCTTCGGTATTACTTTCTATTTATTTTATCAGCAAAACAATGCATCTTAACCTCGGCGGGTTAATTGATACCGTCAAAAACAGCCACTATTCCAAAATATTTTTTTGGGATAATATGCTGGAGGACAAACGTACTTTTTTTAAATATTTCCTGGGAGGCATTGGTGTAACTATAGCAATGACGGGACTTGATCAGGATTTAATGCAAAAGAATTTAAGTTGCCGTAATTTGCGGGAGGCCAAGATCAATATGTTTTCCTTTACCGGAGTATTTGTGCTGATTAATATTTTCTTTCTTAGTGTGGGTGCTTTATTATACATTTATGCTCAGGCTCAACATATTCCAATTCCTGCACGTTCCGATTATATTTTCCCTGAAGTTGCATTTAATCATTTAGGAGTCGTGGCAGCAGTGGTCTTCATTTTAGGACTTACGGCGGCGACTTTTGCTACTACAGACTCGGCGCTTACCGCTTTGACAACCTCATTCTGTGTAGATTTTCTTGGGATGGATAAAAGGCAGGCGAAAAAAGGTAATTCCCGTCAGTTAGAAAAGACAAGAAAAAGAGTGCATGTCCTCTTTTCAATAGTAATTTTATTGGTGGTGGTTGGGTTTAGGTATCTGGTGAATGAATCAGTGGTAAAGGCTATTTTTACAGTGGCTTCCTTTACTTATGGACCTTTATTAGGGATTTTCTTCTTCGGAATCTTAAGCAGGCGGGCAGTACATGATAAATGGGTGCCCGTAGTATGTTTCTTATCGCCTTTAATTTGTTGGATATTGGATACTCATTCAAAGGAATGGTTCGGCGGGTATGTCTTTGGTTTTGAGCTATTAATTGTGAATGGTCTGATTACCTTTTTAGGTATGGCCATCATCTTAAAAAAAGATAAAGTTATTAGCTTAACATGAAATAAATTGCTTGTGTATGTTTAAAAAAATAACGGAGCTTCCTTCTCCCTATCACCATTTGGAGAGGATGCCTATCAAAGAACTCCTTTTTCATATTAATGAGGAAGATAAAACAGTACCTGAATCCATTAGTGGTTCAATTCCTCAGATAGAAGGCTTGGTTGCCGCCGTCGTAGATAGGATGTTAGCCGGTGGCAGACTGTTCTATATTGGTGCAGGAACAAGCGGAAGGCTCGGTATTGTGGATGCTTCCGAGTGCCCACCGACATTTGGCGTAAGCCACAACTTAGTGGTTGG
>SCQV01000572.1 GCA_004299085.1 Chitinophagaceae bacterium
GCGGAAACGATGATATATTCATGTTTCTCCTCGGGGTGCCTTACTAATCAGGCTGAGATCACACCCGTTGAACCTGACCGGGTAATTCCGGGTAGGAAAGGTAAGAGAAGATTCCCCTTACCTGTTTTTGATAAAACGTGCTTAGTAAGCAGCGTCTCTCGCGCTGTTTTCGTAAGCATTTATTGGCAATCACAAAACAGCGGTAAAATGAAGAAATTAATTCACAGCATCTTGCTATTTTTCAGCAGCCTGTTATTAATGTCTGCTATAGCAAATGCACAATTCAAGTTATCAGGAAAAATTACTGACAAAAAAACCAATCAACCGATTAGCGGCGCCAGTATTCTGCTTCAGGGGAAAATAAATACCGGAACCTATTCGTCTGACAATGGCTTTTTCTTTATAGACCATCTTCCAGATGGTAAATATGAGTTGCAGGTAAGCTATGTAGGATATGAAAGCTTTAACCGGGAAATTATCATCAATAAGAATATGAAGGACGAAGAAATTCATTTACAAAACACCGGACTGTTTGTAAAGCCTATAGAGATTACCAGTACCCGTGCAGGGAAAGATGCTCCGTTTACCAAAACAAATATTACTGCACAGGAAATCAGTAAAATAAACCTGGGACAGGATCTCCCGTTTTTACTAAAGCAACAACCCTCTGTCATCACCACTTCCGATGCCGGCACCGGCGTTGGTTATACCGATATATGGATACGAGGAACAGATGCGACACGGATTAATGTAACATTCAACGGCATTCCGGTGAATGATGCGGAGTCATCGGGAACTTTCTGGGTTGATTTCCCGGATATTGCATCTTCAGCAAACAGCATTCAGATACAGCGCGGCGTAGGAACATCCACTAACGGCGCCGGAGCTTTCGGCGCCACAATTAACGTCAGCACCAATGAATTTCATGACAAGCCTTATGGCCAGCTAATGAATTCCTTTGGCTCTTTCAATACCATGAAACATGAAGCAAAAGCAGGAAGCGGTTTACTGAATAATCATTTTACCGTGGATGCCAGATTATCTGACATCAGTTCGGATGGATATATTGACAGGGCCACTTCAGATTTACAATCATTTTATTTCTCCACCGCTTATTTCAATGCTAAATCCTCGCTTCGTTTTAATATTTTTTCCGGGAAAGAAAAAACCTACCAGGCGTGGGATGGCGTACCACAGGATTCGTTGAAAACAAACCGGACTTATAATCCTTTGGGCTTAATGCCTGACGGGAAATTTTATAAAAATCAAACGGATAATTATCAGCAGACGTATTATCAGCTTTTTCTGAACCATGAAATTAATGAAAACTGGAATTATAGTTTGGCTGCTTTTCTCACCAGGGGAAAAGGATATTATGAAGAGTACCATTCAGACCAATCTTACACTGATTATGGATTATCCGATCCTATTATTGGTAATGATACTTTATCATCCACTAACCTGATCCGTGATCTTTGGTTGGATAATTATTTTTATGGAACGACTTTTTCTCTGAATAATACTTCTAAAATACTGAGCTGGACATTAGGCGGCGGATGGGATCGTTATGACGGGAAACATTATGGCAACATCGTGTGGGCAGAATACGCCATACCCCATGACTATCAATATTACTATAACCTCGCACATAAATATGATTTCAATATTTATTGGAAGGCCAATAAAGCCATTACTTCCAACTTACGAGCATTCCTCGATCTGCAATACCGCTACATAAAATATGATATCAACGGTTTCGATGATAACCCAAACCTGATACAACATAACCGGTATTATTTCTTCAATCCCAAAGCCGGACTGACTTATCTCATTAATGATAAAAGCAGCGCTTACATTTCTTATGCTATTGCCAATAAAGAACCGAACCGCGACGATTTCGAAGCCAATCAGCAGCAAACTCCCAAGCCGGAACATTTAGGCGATCTGGAAGCAGGCTATGATCTGAATGAGCGCTTTTACCATTTGCATGGCAACCTTTATTATATGCACTACAGAAATCAATTAGTGTTGACCGGGAAAATTAATGAAGTAGGCGCTTATACCAGAACCAATACTCCTGAAAGCTATCGCGCCGGGATAGAGTTAAATGGTGATATTCACTTTGGCCACATCTGGACATTTGCCGCAAACGCAGCTTTCAGCCGGAATAAAATAATAAATTTTACGGAGTATATTGATGACGAGGATAACGGAAAGCAACAGGCCGTTAATCACGGTGAAACGGATATATCTTTTTCTCCCGCCGTGGTGGGCGGAGCTTCTGTATCAGCAGAACCGGTGAAGGATTTCTCTGTTTCTCTTTCAGGAAAATATGTAAGCCGCCGCTATTTGGATAATACCGCTGAAATGAGCCGGAGCCTTCCATCCTATTTTGTCAATGATATGCAATTTCATTATAGCTGGAAACCCAAATGGATTTCTGCCATTGATTTTGATGTCATGATTAACAATCTCTTTAACGTGAAATATCTGACTAATGGATTTACTTATACTTATATTTCCGGTGGTAAAATCTATACAGACAATTCCTATTTCCCACAGGCAGGCACTAACTTCCTGGCGGGGATAAATATAAGTTTCTAAGAAAAATTAACATAACATTAATGAGCTGAATGCGTCAAAAATAACAATACCTTTGCACGTCACTTGACTTTATGCGTTACAGGCAGAAACACTCTATATTAACCCAATTGGCATGCATGCTTTTATTCGTGCAGATCATTAATATGAGTACGGATATCAGGCCGCCTATGAATAAATATACGGGCCAGCGAAATCTGTCTTTTAATAATATAGACAGTATGATTGAGTATATTTTAGAGGATGTAATGAACCTGGGCAACGTGATCAAAGAAAACAATAATCCTTACCGCAACCTGAATATTCAGGCTTTCCAAACTTTCTCCCCTACTTTTACTTCGAATTATTTTAACTATTGTGATGATGCTGTATTAACCGGCGATTTACTCCCAGGTTATATTATTTCTTTCAAATCTGAATTTATCAGAGATATTATCCCCCCGCCACCCAAGGCTTGATTTCCTTTTTATTTAAGAATTAAAATGATCAGACTGCCATCGTATGCCTGATCCTTATGGCTGTACTTTTCAAAGCAAATGCACGCCATATTTTATTGTCGTTTTAAATTTTAATAATATGGGAAAATTAAAGCAGTTATGGCATATCCTGCCATTACGAACTGCGGGAATCCTATCCATGGGAATAGGAATAATTCTCTTATGGATGATGGCGCCCGCCAGCTCGGCTGCCTCTCCTGCAGATACTTTATCTATGACTTTGCAAGATGCCGAACACCTCTTTTTGCATAAAAATCTTTTATTGCTGGCACAGAAATATAATGTAGCAGCAGCGGAAGCGCAGATATTACAGGCAAGGTTATGGAACAATCCGAATTTCTCCTTTACACAGGGAGCTTATAACCCTGAAACAGGAAAATATTTTCAAACAGGATCCACCACAGGCGAAGAAGCAATGGAGTTGCAGCAGCTTATTCTATTGGCAGGGAAACGTCATAAGCAGATCAACATGGCAAAGACCAATTACAGGCTTGCGGAAGATCAGCTATATGACTTACTGCGGAATCTGAAATTTACGCTACGGACAGATTTTTATAATATTTATTTTATGCAGCAGTCCGCCAAAGTATATCAACAGGAAATCTCTTCTTTACAGACTGTGGCCAATGCCTATAAGGTGCAAAGTGTTAACGGGAATATTGCGGAAACCGAGGCGGTACGTATCCAGGCACAGTTATACAGCTTGCGGAATGAATATGTGCAGCTACAGAATCAGATCAATGATCTGCAACGTGATATGTGGGTTTTACTGCAGTTAAAGTCGGGGTATATCCTTCCGCAAGTGGATACGCAGGCTTTAGCTTCCCTAAGCCCAATGCAATATCCGTTATCGTCTTTGTTAGATTCCGCCTATCAAAACCGGACAGACCTGATGATAGCCAGAGACAATCTGACATTGAGCCGGCAAAATTACGGATATCAAAAAGCACTGGCCATTCCGGATATAATGCTTGGTGTAGGCTATGATAAGAATGGCAGCTACATTCATAATTTTAATTCGGTAGGCATCTCCTTTGACATTCCTATATTCAACCGGAACCAGGGAAATATCCGTTCTGCCCGCAGTATGATAGACTATAACAACCTTCAACTGGAGAGCGCACAGGAAACCATAGCGGTAGATGTATCCCGCGCATTACAAAGAGCGGAGGATGCCAATAAATTATACCACTCAATAGACCCTGAATTCTCTGATACTTTTGAACGGCTGGCACAGCAGATGCTCATTAACTATAAAAAAAGAAACATCAGCCTGCTTCAGTTCCTTGATTTTTATGATGCTTACAAGGATAATATTTTACAGTTGAATACCATTCGCTTTAACAGAATAAGTGCTTTGGAAGAGATCAATTTTGTTACAGGTACTAATTTCTTTGATTAATAAATTAATTTATCATGAAAAAAATATTCAGGTTATATCATTCCGGCTACCCGAAAGTATGGCCGGTTTACTTATTGGCACTGCTGTTGGCGGCGCCGCTGTTAAAAGGATGCGGAGATGATGCGCCGGTTACACAAACGGAAAAGTTTGTCATATCAGATTCCTTATTAAATACGCTTGAGATTGATACGGTGCAATACAGAAAATTTGAGAACTCTATCACCTTAAACGGAAAAGTTACTGCCAATCCTAACGATGTGGTGCAGGTTTTCCCTATGGTCAGCGGAAAGATTGAAGGGATTAATGTGATGCTTGGTGATTACGTCCGTAGAGGACAGACGCTGGGTATTATCCGCAGCCCTGAAATGGCCGGCTACAACAGTAACTTAATTACCGCAAAAACTAACCTGGGAGTAGCACAAAAAAATTTGCTGGCAGCAAAAGAAATGTATGAAGGCGGCTTGTCTTCCAAATTAGATTACCTGTCCGCGCAGGCCTCTTTTCAGCAGGCTGAGGCAGAGTTGAACCGGGTAAAAGAAGTCATCCGGGTGAATGGGGGGGGCACACAAGGAAATTATTTAGTGAAAGCGCCTATTAGTGGGTTTATCATAGAAAAGGGTATAACCAATGGTATGGATATCCGTTCCGATAATGGCAACGACCTCTTTACCATTTCCGATCTTAACAATATCTGGGTGATTGGGGATGTTTATGAATCCAATATCCCGAATGTTCATTTAAGAGACAGCGTGGATATTACTACGCTTTCCTATCCGGACAAGGTTTTCCATGGAATAGTGGATAAAATGTCAAATGTATTAGACCCCGTCAACAAGGTAATGACCGTACGGGTAGCATTGCCTAACCCGGGATATTTATTAAAGCCAGGTATGTTTGCCAGCGTGACAGTGTTGCATCCGGAAAATACGGAAATGCTTTGCATTCCATCTTCCGCGGTCATTTTTGATCATAGCCAACATTATGTATTGGTATATAAAAACAGGAAAGATGTTGTCATTACTCCGGTTCAAATAGTCAAGACTACCCGGAATCTCGCATACATTTCTTCAGGATTGCAGGAAGGGGATAAAGTCATTGCCTCACAAACCCTATTGATCTATGCAGCCTTAAACAGTTAAGCTTCATTATAAAATTTTAATAACATGACTAAGTTCTTAAAAAGGGTCATAGGCTTCTCTTTAAAAAATAAATATTTTATCCTTTTTGCCTCCGCTATTTTAGTAGTAGCGGGCATTATTTGTTTCCGGCAAATGTCCATTGAAGCTTATCCAGATATAACTAATACAGAAATCACTATTATTACCCAATGGCCGGGCAGGAGCGCCGAGGAAGTAGAAAAGTTTGTCACTATCCCGGTAGAAATAGCCATGAACCCGGTGCAAAATAAAACAAGCCTTCGTTCCACCAGCATCGCAGGCTTATCGGTAGTGGATATGATTTTTAAAGACGGTGTGACTTATAATCAGGCCCGGCTGCAGGTAAACAGCCTTTTGCCCAATGCCAGCCTTCCGGATGGCATTTCACCACAGGTACAGCCAGATACCGGCCCAACCGGCGAGATATACCGTTATACGCTGAAAAGTAATATCCGGGGCCCAAGGGAATTAAAAACTATTCAGGACTGGATTTGCGACCGTGCTATACGGGCAGTGCCTGGTGTGGGAGACATTGTGAGCTTCGGCGGAATGGTGAAAACCTTTGAGATACAGGTAAATCCCCAAAAGCTGGCGGATCTGGGATTAACTCCCTTAGATGTATATACCGCCGTGGCGAGAAGCAACATTAATGTAGGCGGAAATGTCATCGAAAAAAATAACCAAGCTTATGTTGTCAGAGGCATCGGCTTATTACACAATATCAATGATATCAGAAATATCATTATTCAAAATGTAAACGGAATTCCTGTTTATGTAAAAGATGTTGCCGATGTGGATATCTCCAACCTGCCCCGTCTCGGTCATGTTGGAAGAACTGATATCATTGACAGCGCAGGTCATCGCATCATCAGAGATCATCCCGATGTAGTAGAGGCGATTGTACTGATGCG
>SCQV01000573.1 GCA_004299085.1 Chitinophagaceae bacterium
ACGCCATCCGCTTAAATTTTCTTAACGCATTTTTTATGATGCCGCAAAAACCAAGCATCGGATTAAAATACTGTCATTTTCAAAGAACTTGTACCGCAATATGCGGGAAATTAACTACTCAGGATGACTTTGTGTATTTCCGGCTTTCAGATTCTACAATCTTAGTATCATTCTACTTTTTAGTACTCTAACTTCGTGATTATCATTATATTATAAAGAGCATAAACTTTTCAGAAAAGGATTTTGTTTATATCTACGAATTATTCGTAACTTTACGATTTAAACATAAAGATTAAATAATAATGGAAAAGCTCACACACCAGGAAGAAACGATGATGAAAATCATCTGGCAAACGGGAAAAGGATTTATTAAGGATTATATGGAAAAATATCCTGATCCAAAGCCACCCTACACTACCCTTGCATCCGTAGTAAAGAACTTAGAAGAAAAGGGGTACCTAGAAGGAAAAAAATATGGAGTCATCAAAGAATATTCTATTCTCATTCCCGAAAAGGAATACAAGCGAAAATTCATGAAAGGCTTTATAAATGATTATTTTGAAAATTCCTATAAGGAATTAGTTACATTTTTTGCCAAAGACAAAAAGATAAGTTCGGAAGAATTGAAAGAGATCATTAAGATGATAGAGGGGAAGTAACAAACACCAAATAGTAACCTCAAAGCTACCTATTGTGTGTAAGCGCAATAGATAATTACTCTAATAATTAAATTCATGCATAAAATCTCAATCCTATTATTATTCGTTGCAATGTCAACGTGCTGCTTTTCACAAAATCGAACCAAAACATTTGAAATAATAGGAAGTGTTTCCGGATTCAAAGATAGTAGCTACATCAAGTTATATGACTTTTCTACGGGTTCAAATGTTTTTATGGATTCAACTGAAATCATTAATGGTAAATTTGCTTTCAATGGTTCAATGAAGAAAAATTACCAGCAAGTTGGAATAATTACGCCCGATTTTAAAAATAGTAAAATATTCTGGCTCGAAGATACAGTTATTCATTTCTATGCAGAGAAAGGGAAATTCAGAAATGCTATAATTTCTGGTTCTTCTATGCAGGTTGAAGAAAATCAATTGGATTCCATAATATCTAAAAATCCACAACAGGCAAAAGAAAAATATTTTGCTTATATAAGAAACCACCCAAACTCGATAATTAGCGGGTATGTGCTGAAAATGTGGTCTAAGGTTTGGGGGAAAAACACATCAAAACTTTTATATGATATACTTTCGAAAGAAGTGAAACAATCAAATTATGGGAAAGATGTTAAAGATTATATCTTATTGAATAAAGACATAAAAGTTGGGGACAAGTTTGTGGACTTTACCCTACCTGATATCAACGGCAAAAGGATCTCATTATCAGATTATAAAGGTAAATATGTTTTATTGGATTTTTGGGGATCATGGTGCGAACCTTGCAGGGAAGAGAACCCTAAATTAGTAAAGATATATAAAGACTTTAAAAGTAAGGGGTTCGACATATTGGGAGTATCTATTGAAACAAAAAAGAAAGAGTGGCTTAATGCAGTTAGCCATGACAATATAACCTGGCAAGATGTAAGTGATTTGAAAGGCGACAATAACAAAGCAGTATTGATTTATGGCATATATAGGTACCCTTCAAACTTTCTTATAGACCCAAACGGTATAATTATAGCAAAAAATCTGAGCATGGATGCATTAATGGCCAAACTTGGTGAAATACTGAAATAGGTTTTGAAGTTTAATAGATTGGAATTTTACGAATTGGAATTTATTTACGATTTGTTATTTGGCGTTTACGAAGATAATTCCTTGTTCTTGACACATAAATATTTAATCATGCCAGCATTAATAATTTATCTGATCAAAGCCAACATTGCGCTGATACTGTTTTACCTGGCGTATCGCTTTGGCTTGCGCCGGCTGACTTTCTACATGCTCAACCGGTTTTTCCTGCTATTCGGTATTACATTTTCTGCCCTTTTCCCATTGCTAAATCTGAATGCATTTTTTCAGCATCATCAGCAGCTTGCCGGCAGTGTGGCTTATTA
>SCQV01000574.1 GCA_004299085.1 Chitinophagaceae bacterium
TAGTTAAATCCTCTTTAAGATGGAGTCTGATAAACACCTCCAATTCCAGTGCTAATTTTTTATCTTTTGCGTCTGTACTCATTGCATCCGCAAAAGTCTATACTTATGCATTCACTTTCCCCCCGTCAAAAGACCCATTTTTATACCCGTTTAAAAACGGGGTTAAAATACCGTCGAAAGACGGTAGCATGGTATTGATATCACTCCTATTTTTGCGGCTGAACATTGAATATTGAGCATTTAATGCCGTTTAGTTAACGAAAGAACTGAATCTTTTTGATTTCAGAATGCTGATTAACGATTGCAGATTTTTAGGGTTCTTCCTGAATCGAAAATCGTTAATCTTCAATCTCCAATATCTTAACTAAACGACATTGATTGAACATTGAGCATTGAACATTGAGCATTAAAACTAAGGATATCCCAATCATTTAACAATCTAACCATGCAACCATCAAACCTTAAAACATCTGACAACCAAACCTGAAACTTGGAACCATCGCCTGAGGCGAGGCAGGCTTGAAACTTGGAACTTGGAACTTGGGACCTGAAACTTGAAATCTTAAAACATAATATCATGAAAAATTACACTTTACTAACAGCCATGTTGCTGTTGCTGTCCTGCAGCAAAAAAGAAAATGTGACATCCCGGAGAATACCGGAGAGAATGTCTGTTGCCACGATGGCGCCGGTATCAGGCAAGAGTGCTATGCGAGAGCGCTATTCTTCGTATTATAAGCACTTAGTGAGCCTGGAGGACGCCAATCGTATGATAAAAAGCTATCTGAATGGCATTGGATATCCTCAAAATCAATCTGCTATCCGTTACTGGACGTTGGATGCCGATGCATTACGCTCATTTATCTGTGAAGGCAATGGAGCTGAGATGTCAAAAATAAAGCTGATGCTTGCCCATACCATGGAATATACCAATGCCGGTAATGAAGGAAAAAGCAGCATGGATAAGGGAGATGCACTTACCTTGATTATAGTGGGCGTGGATGAAGAAAATAATTATATTTACAGTCCGGAAGGAGATGTGTTAGACTTTTGTCAGCCCTGTCCCACACAATGCCTGGAAACAGGAGATGCGGCCAATGACCTGCTGACCCAACGGACGGACACCAAAAACCTTTGAAAGCATGAATGTCACTGCTCAATTCATCATTTATCTGACGGTATTATTATTTGCCCTGCTGTGTGCGCTGCGGCGGTTCAGGCAACAAGAACGATCATTAAAAATAATCGCCCTTTGGCTGATAGTCACCGTCATAAGTGAATCGCTGGCTGCTTTCATGAGCCGGTATTACCAGAATAATATGCCGGTTTATCATTTCTATGCGCCGGTAAGCCTGTTGCTGATAGCGCTGTACTATCATTATTCAATACCGGTATTTCAAAGGTATCATATCGGATACATCATAGGTATAGCCGGAATAATTGCTGCGATAATAAATACGGTCTTTATTCAACCACTTACATCGCTGGATTCCAATTTAATGTTGTTCTCAGGCATCTGTATCACCACTATGGCATTGTTTGCTTTTTATGCTATGTTTACAGATGATACCGGCTTACCGCTAACCGGTAATATTCACTTTTGGATTTCCTTCCTTTTCCTCTTTTATTGGTGCGGCACTTTTTTGATATGGGCATTTCTTCAGGTGCTTATCATCCTGAAGGAACATGAGGCAATCAAGCCGGTGTATCTGATGCTGTGGGCTATTAATCTGGTAAAGTATTCTGGTATGGGCATGGCATTTTTAATACTATCCACTAAAAAGACAGCTTATGAAAAATCAAAGTCGTTTAGTTAAGAAGTATGCGTAATAAGTTTTGCGCCACAAAGTCTCAAAGGCACGAAGCATCACCAAGTCTGCTCTTTAGGTTTCCTTTGTGCCCGCCCGAACGCCCGCCTGACCACATTCGGGCAGGTACCGTTCGGGCGGGACTTAGCGCCTTCGTGGCTGATTTTCTCTTAACTAAACGACATGGAATCTGCAATCATCAATCTGGGTTCTAAAATCAAATTTGTTTAACTAATCCAAATCTTATGAAGGGTGAACATCTAATTCCATTAATCCTGTTCGGTTCCCTCCTGCTGATATTGCTGGTCATGATCATTACAGGCTTTTTAATCATGCACAAGCAACGGACAAAACAATATCAAATGAAGCTGAAGGAACAGGAATATCATTATCGAAATGCATTGCTGGCTACCAGGATCGAGGTGCAGGAAGAGGCATTAAACCGGATTTCCAGGGAATTACATGATAATATAGGACAGGTGCTGGGCATTGCCAGAATGAAGTTACTGCATGCAACAAACAAAGAAACTAAAAATGGAATGCTGACGCTCATGCAGCATGTAGCGGGATTGATTGGCAAATCAATGAATGATGTAAGAAATCTGAGCCATATCATGAACGGGGAGTTGATGGAGCACCTGGAGTTAAGGTTGGCGATTGATAAAGAGATAAATTATATTCGGGCTCTTTGTGGAATAGAGTGTACATTTTCCTATCCGGAAGAAACGCTGTTCCTTTCAAAGGAACAACAACTGCTTGTGTTTAGAATTGTACAGGAAGGACTGACTAATATTATAAAACATGCGTGTGCCTCCTCCATTGGAATAACGGTTATATACAGTGAAAACAAGCTATTCTTATCAATCGCGGATAATGGAATAGGAATGGAGTTGAATACATGGCAGAAAAACATCGGATTGGGATTGATCAACATGAAGCACCGGGTAAAATTGCTGAAGGGTCAAATGGATATGCAAACCCAGGCAGGTAATGGCACTGTGATTACAGTATGGTTCAACATATAAAAATGAGATATATGAATAAAAACCGGATTGACGTCGCATTAGCCGACGATCATGCACTGATGCGTGACGGACTGAAAACAATTATTGCTTCCATGAAAGAGTTCAATATGATGATGGATGCTGCAAATGGAAAAGAATTATTGGATAAGCTCAAAAAGCATCCGTCACTTCCATCCGTATTAATGCTCGACATTAACATGCCGGTCATGAACGGATATGAAACCATGAAAATAATCCGGGAAAGGTATCCCGGTATAAAAGTGCTGACAGTATCCATGTACGAAAGCGAGTTCAGCATCATCCAGATGTTCCGGCTGGGAGCTAAGGGCTATCTGGAAAAAAGCTGCGATACCAAACAATTACGTCTGGCATTACTGGCCGTCGCCAAAGGAGAGTTTTATCATTCCGAAGAAATTTCAAACACTATGATGAGCCGTATGCAGAAAGGTTCCTTACCTCATGGTTTGACGCCGCGTGAATTAGAATTCCTGACCTATTGTTGCTCTGAATTAGCCTACAAAGAAATAGCAGATCGTATGCAAATCAGCGAACGAACAGTTCATGGTTACCGGGACGCACTGTTTGAGAAATTAGAAGTGAAGTCAAGAACTGGGTTAGCTATTTATGCCATTAACGCGGGGCTGGTAGCCTCAGGCATGAATCCCTGAAAAGTAATAAAAGAAATATCCTTTTAGAAAGAGGCATGTAAGTACCCCTTATTTTAAATAAGCTTTTAGGGCATTTTAGGTTTATATTAACCACGAATGCACGAATGATATATCAAATTGATCTTGTGGTGGTCAAATTTATTCGAGCATTCGTGG
>SCQV01000575.1 GCA_004299085.1 Chitinophagaceae bacterium
GTAACCTTATTTTATAAGGCTTATTTTAAGGAAGATGTGATTGAGCAATGGTCAACCATCCGCCATCAGGAATCCTCGCCGGTAACGCTTCATGAGTTCGCCTCTTCCGAGCTTTATCTGAATGCCCAAAATTACCACCTTACCCAGTTTCATGGCGATTGGGGCGAGGAAATGCAAATGCAAAACAGCGAGCTCTCTTCCGGCATTAAAGTGATAGATTCTAAATTGGGTACAAGGGCAGATAAATATGACAGCCCCTGCTTTTTTATTTCTCTTGATAAAGCTTCTACTGAAACATCCGGTCATGTACTTGCAGGAACACTGGCATGGACTGGTAACTTCCGTTTACTTTTTGAAATTGACAATCAGGATAAACTGCATATCATTTCCGGCATTAATCCTTATGCATCCGAATTTTATTTGAAGCCTGATACCACCTTCACCACACCTGCTTTTATTTTTACTTACAGCAATCACGGAAAAGGACAAGCCACCCGTAATATTGACCGGTGGGCCCACCAGTACGGGCTGCTGGATGGAAATAAACCACGAATGACCTTGTTGAATAACTGGGAAACAACCTACTTCGATTTCAACCAGGATAAATTGCTTCACCTGTTTGATCAGGCAAAAGAGCTGGGGGTGGATATGTTTTTATTAGATGACGGCTGGTTTGGCAATCAATATCCGCGTAATAATGATCATGCCGGGCTTGGAGACTGGCAGGCAAATAAAAAGAAGCTGCCGGATGGTATCGGTTATCTCGTAAAACAAGCTACTGACCGTGGGTTGAAATTTGGTATCTGGATAGAGCCTGAAATGGTAAATCCTCAAAGTGATTTATATCATGAACATCCCGATTGGATAATGCGGCTGCCCAACCGTCCTGAAAATTATCAGCGTAATCAGTTGGTGTTGGATTTAGCCAATCCGAAGGTACAGGATTTTGTCTTTGGGGTGATTGACAGCCTGAAAACGGATTATCCCGGCATCGCTTATTTTAAATGGGATTGTAACCGAACATTTACCGATCCATATTCCCCTTATCTTGGAAAAAATCAATCAGCCGTTTATATTGAGTATGTGGAAGGATTGTATAAAGTGTTTAAAAGAGTAAGGGAAAAATATCCGCATCTGCCGATGATGTTGTGCTCCGGTGGCGGAGGCAGGGTGGACTATGGGGCACTTCCTTATTTCACTGAATTTTGGCCCAGTGATAATACCAATCCCATGGACCGGATATTTATTCAATGGGGGTATTCTTATTTCTTCCCGGCTATAGCTATGTGTGATCATGTAACGGGTTCCGGAAATTATTCTATCAAGTTCAAGCTGGATGTGGCTATGATGGGGAAACTCGGTTTTGATATGCGGATTAATGATCTCAAGCCTGAGGAAGTAACCTTTATTCAAAAAGCAGTAAAGACTTATCACCATATTGCACCTGTTATCTGGTACGGCGATTTATATCGCTTACTATCCCCTTATAAAAATAGCCGTGCTGCGCTGATGTATGTCGCTGAAAATAAACAGAGGGCGGTAGTGTTTACTTATTTGCTGCATCAAAAGTTAGGCGATAATTATACGCCGGTTCGTTTACAAGGGTTGGATGCCGATAAAATGTACAGGGTAGAGGAAATCAATTTACCGGAAGGGCAGCAATCACGTTGTCCTGAATCAGGGAAAATATTAAGTGGCGATTACCTGATGAACGAAGGTATTCATGCACCTCTCCATGGTGATGGCAGCAGCGCCGTCTTTGAATTATCAGTGGAGTAAATTGAATATTACAATGGTTTTACAGCAAACAATAAACTAATAATAAAAAAGAAGATTGAAAATCGTTCATAAAATGGTACATGGAAATAATACCTGAATGCTATATGTAGAAGAACGTATTGCTTTCTTATCCGGAATAACGACTGAAGAAGTGGAATGAATGGGAGAAGATTGTTATCATGCAAAATTTCAGTTGAAATCTCATCTTCGAATGCGTATCTTGCCGGCTGATCTTACATCTTACGGTTTTGAAATATGGATTGTAAGCGCTCCTCCCGAATCGCTCTATGAAAATTTTTTACATTAAACCCAAATATCAAATAATTTTCAATGTTCAATATTCAATACTCAATGTTCAATATACAATGTTCAATACTCAATGTTCAATACCCAATGTTCAACACTGAATGTTCAATATTCAATGTTCAATAATCAATACTCAATGTTCAATACTCAAAGTTAAATGTTAAATAATCAGTCATGGATTCACGCAGAGAATTTTTAAAAAAAGCAGCGTTGTTTTCTGCAACAACAGGGCTTGTCAGCACAATGCCGCCCTCTATTCGCAGGGCATTAGCCATTAATCCTGATCCGGGAAGCACCTTCATGGATGCCGAGCATGTGGTAATACTCATGCAGGAAAACCGCGCTTTTGATCATTGCTTCGGTGCATTACGCGGTGTTCGTGGTTTTAATGATCCGAGAGCTATTACTCAGCCTGACGGGAATCTCGTCTGGGTACAGACGGATAAAAACGGGGAGTCTTATGCGCCGTTTCATTTTGACATTCATAAAACCAAAGTTACCTGGATGGGATCGCTTCCTCATACGCGGGCCAGCCAGGTGGATGCTTTTAATAAAGGGAAACATGATCAGTGGCTGGACGCCAAAAGAGCAGGAGACAAAAAATTTGCCAATATGCCCCTGACGATGGGTCATTATATCCGTGAAGACCTTCCTTTTAATTATGCCATGGCAGATGCCTTCACTATTTGTGACCAGAATTTTTGTTCCGCGATGACAAGCACGTGGCCTAACCGTTTATTCTTATGGAACGGTACGGTTCGTCCCGAAAAAAACAGTACAAGTCGCGCTTATATGGATAACTATATACCGTGGGGAGAAGATTACCTGGCAACATTTCCCGAAGTTCTTGAGAAAAATGATATCTCATGGAAAGTATATCAGAATGATCTTTCATCAGGGGGAGGGTTAACAGGCGATCAAAGAGCCTGGCTAGCCAATTTTGGATGTAATCCTTTGGAATTTCTGTCGCAATACAATACCCGCTTTTTCTCCCGTTATTATAAAAGTTTACAAAAACGTGCAAGCGAATTACCGGATCAGATTTCAGATCTGGAAAAGAAGTCCGGCAGCATGAAGCCGGATGATCAGGACTATGACAAATTGCAACGTGAAATAGCCAAGAAAAAAGAGGTGCTTGCGGATACACAGAAGGAATTAGTTGAATGGGATCCTGATAATTTTGCTAAATTATCTGACTATCAGAAAAATCTGTATCATAAGGCATTTACAACCAATATAGAGGATCCGGCATATCTCGAATTAAGTAACTTGCAATATGAAGATAACGGACAGCAAAGGGAACTCAATGTACCTAAAGGAGATTTCCTGTATCAATTCAGGAAGGATGTCGAGAAGGGACAATTACCGGCTGTTTCATGGATTGTGCCTTCTCAAAATTTTTCAGACCATCCGAGCGCTCCGTGGTATGGTGTATGGCTCACTTCCGAGATCCTGGATATTCTTACTAAGAATCCGGAGGTCTGGAAGAAAACAATTTTTATTCTCACTTATGACGAGAACGATGGATACTATGATCATATTCCTCCATTTACCGCACCTGATCCTAAAGATAAAAATACCGGGAAATGCTCTCCTAACGTGGACGTAACCGGCGACGAATATACCTACCAGGAACAACAGATGAAATATGGCTGGACAAAACGTTCCGCCAGGACAGCCCCTGTAGGATTAGGATTTCGAGTCCCGATGATTATTGCTTCACCCTGGAGCCGGGGTGGAAAAGTATGCTCTCAGATTTTTGACCATACTTCTGTACTTCAGTTTATGGAAGAATTCCTAAGTAAAAGGTATCGGAAAGAAATAAAGCAAGACACAATTAGCGAATGGAGAAGAACCGTTTGCGGAAATCTCACTGCCGTCTTTAGTAAATATGAAACGGGGAAAGAAGATCTTCCTTTTCTGAAAATAGATCCTTTTGTAGAGGGAATTTACAACGCTAAGTTCACCAAAAAGCCTGATGGATATAAAAGATTATCTCCGGAAGAAATTAAAAAAATCAACCTTGATCCAAGATCCACTGATCTGATGGTTCACCAGGAGAAGGGTATTCGACGTGCCTGTCCCCTGCCCTATCAACTTTATGCGGATGGGAAACTGAGTGATGATAAAAAAAGCTTCGAACTGAATATGCAGGTAAAGAAAGAAGTATTCGGCGCTGCAACGGCAGGTTCACCTTTCAAAGCCTATGTTCCAGGAAATTATCAGCAGGAAGGCAATATGGAAGTTGCCCGTTCATGGGATTATGCAGTTACAGCCGGAGATGCGTTAAGAGACGAATGGCCGCTGTCTTCATTTGATAATAGTCAATATCATCTGCGTGTTTATGGACCGAATGGCTTTTACCGTGAATTTACAGGAGACAATAAGGATCCACACCTCAGTATTGTTTGTGATTATGAGCGTAGCAGGCTTTTCAAAAATAAGCTGACGGGAAATGTGGAAATAAAGATTAATAATAAAAATAATACCGCCTATCATCTCGAAATCAAAGACAATGCTTATAAAAGCAAATCCATATTCAGAACAATACCTGCTTCTGCAGAAACATCTGTCATATTGGATTTGAAGAAGAGTTCAGGATGGTATGATTTTACTGTAAAGGCGAAAGACCATCCTTCATTCTCCAAGCGGTATGCCGGCAGAGTGGAAACAGGAAAAGAAACCATCAGCGATCCGGTCATGGGGAAGATGATATAGCTGTGTTTGTTCAACAGATTATAGGTTATTCTCAGCACTCTATTGATTGTGAAATATCCATCAGAAGAAAGATGTTTTGCTGTGTAAGAAATAACCTTTTTTACAAAAATCATCAGGTACAATTAAAAAAGAACTATGAATTCTATTAAATCCCTTTTTTTAGTTACCATATCTGGTATTTTATTTTCTGCGTGCAGTGTTACCCGGCACACCTTTGATGCGCAGGCACACCGCGGTGGACGCGGGTTAATGCCCGAAAACACGATTGCCTCTGAAAAAAATGCCATCAATTATAGCTGCACGATGGAAATGGATCTACAAATGACAAAAGATAAAAAGGTGGTCGTTTCACATGATGCTTATATGAATGCGCTTTTTTGCCTTACTCCTGAAGGCGATACGATGAGCAGAAAAGATGGTTATAGCAGGCTTATTTTTGATATGCCTTATGATAGTCTGACGAAATATGATTGCGGCAGTAAACCATATCCGGCTTTTCCGCAACAAAAGAGAATGTATATAACAAAACCATTATTAAGTGTACTCATAGATTCAGTAGAAGCTTATGGCAAAAGAAAGCACCATATCAATCACTATAATATTGAAATCAAATCGAATCTTGATTGGGATGGTAAGCATTATACCAATCTGCAGGAGTATGTGGATTCTGCTATGGCGGTTATCATGAGAAAAGGTATTGCACCACGTACCATGGTTCAATCTTTTGATGTAAGGGCATTGAGAATGGTGCATAAAAAATGGCCTAAAGTGACAATCTCTTATCTCGTTGGAGCGAAAGATAAAAAACCTGCCTCGCCGGCAGACAGGGATGTGCAGGGATATATTGATGAATTAGGCTTTAAACCGGATGTGTGGAGTCCTGAATACGTTTTGGTAACTTCAGCATTAGTAAAGGCATTTCATAAAAAACATATTCTTGTTATTCCCTGGACACCGGATACTGTTGAAGAAATGCAAAAGCTAAAAGATATGGGAGTAGATGGAGAAATTACAGATTATCCGAATTATTATGCAGAATTGAAATAAAAAGATAGAAAAAGACGCCTTATTACCTCTAAGACGGACTTTAAACAGTCATGTACGAATTCAAATACTAATTCACGAATAAGATACCTAAAATACCATTCGTGCCTGCTTCGACACAGGTGAGGCATTCGTGTTTTTTGACCTTTAATGCCTTATGCTGCTTTAAATTTCCTCATAGAAGGAGTGGTAACTAAACGCCTCTTTCCATAAAAAGATGTTTGTTTTTAAGAAACGAGCTAACGAATAGTACTTCCCGGAGCAATTTCATTTAGTGCGCTGATAAAAACTAATTTACCGGAGTCCTCCGCCATCAATATCATCCCGTTGGATTCTATTCCACGCATTTTCCGCGGCTTCAGATTGGCTATTAACGTTACATACTTACCCACAATTTCTTCCGGCTTGTAATGCTGTGCAATTCCCGACACAACTGTTCTTTTCTCTACACCTATATCAATAGTTAATTTAAGCAGCTTATCTGTTTTTTCAACTGCTTCCGCTGTAAGCACCTTCCCAACCCTTAAATCAAGTTTCGCGAAATCATCTATATCAATCCGGGGTTTTATTTCAGGAAATTGCAATGGCAGACCTTCTATCAATGCATCTAACGGTCGTGAATGGCCAACTGCTGCCGGCGTCATTTTATCGTTAACTGAAGTCTCTGTTTTCTCTGCATGCTTTTGTACTTCCTGCACCTTTTTTGTATCTGTCTGAGTTCTCCGGCGAGCAGCACCTGCCTCCAATTTCTCTACCTGGGCTTTCACCTGATCATCGTCCACTTTCAAAAATAGCAATTCAGGCGGACGTAAGCTATATCCGGGCTTTACTAAGTGCATGCTCCCTGCATTTTCCCATTCCAGCATCCTATCTACTACTTTCAGCATGTGGCAGATTTTCTTTGCCGTAAAAGGTAAAAACGGACTGCTCATAATTGCCAGATTGGCCGTTAATTGCAAACAAACATGAATACAATTATCAATTTCCTTCTGATGTTCCATTTGCATCTCCGGCGTTTTTGAAATCAGCCAGGGTGCACGCTCCTGCATATATTTGTTACCTTCACGCGCCACATCCATCACAGCGCTCAATGCATCCCTAAAATGAAAATTCTCTAAACCATCTTCTATCCTCTTTTTATTTTTGGTCAGAGCTTCTACTATATTTTTATCTTTTTCATCAGAAAGTTCAGGATGAAAAAAAGGCACTTTCCCATTTGTAAGCTTATGCATCAAAACCATGGTACGGTTTACAAAATTTCCAAGAATAGCTACCAACTCATTATTATTCTTGTCCTGAAAATCTTTCCAGGTAAAATCATTATCTTTATTTTCCGGCATATTGGCACATAGCACATAGCGCAGTGCGTCCTGCTGTCCGGGGAAATCTTTCAAATACTCATGCACCCAAACCGCCCAATTACGGGAGGTGGAAACTTTATCACTTTCAATATTTAAAAACTCATTCGCAGGAACATTATCTGCCAGCACAAAATCTCCATGAGCTTTTAACATAGCCGGAAAAATAATGCAATGAAAAACAATATTATCCTTTCCGATAAAATGAATCAGGCGAGTGTCTTCTTTTTTCCAATAAGTTTCCCAATTATCCGGCAACAATTCTTTGGTGGCAGAAATATAACCGATAGGTGCATCAAACCAAACATATAGTACTTTACCCTCAGCGTTAGGTAAAGGTACTTTGATGCCCCATTCGCCATCGCGGGTCATGGAGCGGCTCTGCAATCCATTATCCAACCAGCTTTTACATTGGCCATACACATTATTCTTCCATGTATCTTTTTTGCTGCTGATCCATTCTTTTAACCAGGGTTCAAATTTTTGCAAAGACAAGAACCAATGAGTCGTCTTTTTTTTAACGGGGGTAGAATCACTCAAAGCAGACCGCGGATTGATTAACTCGTCAGGGCTTAAGGATGAGCCGCAATTTTCACATTGATCTCCATAAGCATTTTTATTTCCACAAACGGGACAAGTGCCAATAATATACCGATCTGCTAAAAACAATTTCTTCTCGGTATCGTAAAATTGTTCCGTTTCCCTTTCTTCAAATTGGCCATCATCATATAATTTTTTGAAAAAAGCAGCGGCTGTTTCATGGTGAATGGGCTTAGAGGTACGGGAAAAAATATCAAATGAAATTCCCATTTCTTCAAAGCTGTCGCGAATCATAGGATAATATTTATCCACTACTTCGCGGGGAGTGGTACCTTCCTTCATGGCTTTAATCGTAATCGCTACGCCATGCTCATCCGTCCCGCAAATAAATTTTATATCCGTTTTCTTCGCCCGTTGATAACGCACGTAAATATCAGCCGGCAAATAACACCCTGCCAGGTGCCCGATATGAACGGGCCCGTTGGCATAAGGCAAAGCGGCTGTAATCAGGTATCTTTTAAAATCAGTCATAAGAGTGCAAAAGTACGTAAAAGGCTTATAGGCTGGAAAAATCAAAATTCAGGATTTGACAATATTTGAAAAAATACTACCTTTGCAGCCCTTCGCAAAAGAGGGATTTTGCCCGGTGGTGTAACGGTAGCACAACAGATTTTGATTCTGTTTGCCCAAGTTCGAATCTTGGCCGGGCAACGCAGTAAGTGATTGGTTATTTGTTATTAGTTAATGGTTATTAGAAACAAGTACCCGCAACAAGAAACTAACACTGCCCGATAGTATAATGGTAGTACAGCAGATTCTGGTTCTGCGTGTCAGGGTTCGAATCCTTGTCGGGCAACATTGAGTTTTCCCATGTTAATTTCCTCTTGTTAGTTTTTACCCTTACCTGATTTACTGACAACCATTACAGAGTAAAAGGGCATTTGAACCAAAGCGGAACAATGTATAACAGCGGAAGGGAAAATAATAAGTCCTTACACAGACAAAACATATAGTGTTACATTGAGCAGGCTGCAGGAAGTTAACTCCAAACCGGGCTTTGATATGATAACATTGACCTCAATTTCTACAGTGATTTTACCGGATGGCTAAGAAAGCAGGGGTTTACAGAAAACTACTCAGATGGCCATACCAAAAATTTAAAGTCTTTCCTAAATGAAGTGACCGAGAAAAGGTCAATTTGTCTAACCTTGACCTGTCCGATACTCTTTATTTAGATCGTGTACGGGATTGATTCCTGATTGGGGCACGCCAAAATAATAGCTGGGAAATGAGCCAAGAACAAATCGAAGATAGTAGAGTAATTTATATAAGACTATTATTTACATATTGAAAACTGTTTCTATATTGAAAACATTCACTAATTTTGCACAATGGTCATTATTTCCAAAAAAAACCTTGTCGGCTTTGCGGGAGTTCATGCAGCGGCAAAAGAGCCTTTGAATAATTGGTACGCGATAACAAAAAAGTCAGACTGGAAGGATTTTAATGGTCTTAAAAACACATTCGGCAGCGTGGATGCAGCAGGAAATGACCGTTATTGTTTCAATATCAAAGGAAACGACTTCCGGCTGATCGTGCTGATAACCTTTAAAATAAGGACGGTATATATCCTTTGGTTTGGAACACATGGAGAATATGACAAGCTGAATAAGCTAACAGGTGCAAAAAATGTAAAATTTCAAAAATAGCAGCTATGAAAATTAAAACCAATGCGGAGTACAAAAATGCCTTACACAAGGTGTACCGCATTATGAATAAAGGTGAGAAAAATATTACTGATGCTGAAGCTAAGCAGGCAGAAAAATTTGCCAAAGCAATAGAGGATTATGAAGATACTGTTTTAAAGATTATGCCTTTGCCGGCAACAATAAACTCTATTGTACAAGAAAAGATTGCCGAAATGGACATCACGCAAAACCAACTGGCAAAAATGTTGGGGATCAATAAAACCAAACTTTCATTGATCTTAAATTCAAAACGCCCGCCGGATGTAAAATTCCTGAAATCGGTACATGAGAAATTAGGTGTAGATGGGAATTTCATTTTGGAAAGCCTGTGAAAGAGGGGGAAGGATATGATATCACAACCGGGTAACCTATCACTTCTGATACAAAATGTAAAAATACTTCTGTAAAAGAGTAAAAGTAGCCTTTTCATCTTTGGCCAGTTTAAGCGTAATTTCATGTCAGCCGGGAAGCAGGTCTTTTAGAGTTTATTACCGGTTCAAGATCTTGACTCTTTAATTCCTATCTCGGATTTTTTCTTCGTTAACTTCCAGTAGTGCCACTTTTCGCATTTTTACCGTCTTGTCATCATCATTTTTTATTAAAAGATGCAATACGCCCAATTCGTCATCTTCCGGCGTGCCTGGTTCAGCATGAAATATTTTCATAGCCCGTTTACAGCCCTTTTGTGTTCAGCTTCTGTTTTTATCACTTTCCAGTTCATAATTATTTGCTTTATAAGTACAGGTTATATTTTATCGTTGCCACATCTATTTTCTCATACGCTTTATGAGTGCCAAACCATATCGTATAACAGGCTTCCCGCCTGAAATTGATTGAAACCACTAACCCGTATTCATTGACTTTGATATTAAAAACTACTCTTTGATTATTTACTATACTGGCATTCCCGTACATGGCATTTAACTCATTGAAATTGTTAAAATCCTGTTCCACACATAGTTTTCAAAATGAAAACTATGTGTCTTGTCATTTCTTACTCTCCTTCATTGTTCCTTTTAAATCCAATTCTTTTACGTTCCCGTTGCTCAATTTCCTGCTTGTCTTTTTTCAACAGATAATTAAGGGCTTCATACACATCCTTAAATTGCTTATTGTATTTTCGTTCCAGTTTCTTGAGTTTTTCAGTTAAATCTTTATGAGAGAGTGCATACTGCCTTAGATAAACAAAGGCTCTCACAATCTGTATATTAACTTGTATTGCCTTCAAGCTATTGAGTACGCTGGCAAGCATTGCAACACCTTGTTCGGTAAATGCAAAGGGAGGATATCGTGTGCCACCGCGTTTTGAGGTCGCAATTTGCGTCCTCAAAGTTTCAAGTTCTTCCTTAGTCAGTTCAAACATAAAGTCCACCGGAAAACGGTCTATATTTCGCCTGACGGCTTCTTTCAGCCGTTTGTTCTCCACTTCATACATTTCTGCAAGGTCAAAATCCAACATTACCTTTTGACTCCTTATTTCATAAATCCTGCTCTGAATAGTTTGCAATTCCATTTCAAAAGGTTTTGAGGATAAAGATACAGATTTCGTTTACAATTATCTTCCGTTAGTAGCCATCCCTTTTTATCAGAAGTCTCCACTCAATAAGAATCATCATTTTCATGCTTTTTTCTTTATATTTGTTCAAATCATTTGTTTATGCAACGTAGAATCAATAAAGTGGCAGTTTTAGGATCCGGTATTATGGGGTCGCGCATTGCTTGTCATTTCGCTAACATTGGAGTTCAGGTTTTATTATTGGATATTATCCCCAAAGAGCTGAATGACAAAGAAAAATCAAAAGGGCTTACTTTAGATAACCCGGCAGTCAGAAACCGGATAGTCAACGATGCTTTACAAAACACCCTAAAATCCACTCCTAATCCCGCATATACCAAAGAAGTAGTTTCACTGGTAACTACAGGCAATTTCGTGGACAATATGAAAGACATTGCCGGCTGTGATTGGGTTATTGAGGTTGTAATTGAGCATTTGAAAATAAAGCAATCTGTTTACGAACAAATAGAAAAGTTTCGTACACCCGGTACCATCATTACAACTAATACTTCAGGCATACCCATTCATTTGCTTACGAATGGCCGGAGTGAAGATTTTAAACGGCATTTTTGTGGTACTCATTTTTTCAATCCGCCGCGCTATCTGCGGTTGTTGGAAATTATACCCACCGAGGATACAGAACCCGATATAGTGGACTTTTTAATGCATTATGGTGATCTGTTTCTTGGAAAAACTACGGTACTGTGTAAGGATACACCGGCATTTATCGCCAACCGGGTGGGAGTATTTTCCATCATGGCAATTTTTCACATCATGCAGGAATTGGATTTAACTATTGATGAAGTGGATACACTGACCGGAACTATTATCGGCCATCCGAAATCGGCTACTTTCCGCACCGGAGATGTTGTGGGTATTGACACTTTAGTAAAAGTGGCCAAAGACTTAGCAGAAAACTGTCCGGACGATGAGGCCAAAGACCGGCTTAAAATTCCGGATTTTGTTCAAAAATTAGTGGATGAAAATCATCTGGGCGATAAAACAGGAAGTGGTTTTTATAAAAAAGAAAAAACCGCATCCGGCACACAGATATTAACGCTGGATATTAAAACCGGAGAATATAAGCCTAAATCCAAGCCCCGTTTTACCGCATTTGACCAGGCAAAGCCTGTGGAAAATTTAAGAGAACGGTTAAAGATACTAAATAGTGCAACAGACAAAGCCGGAGAGTTTTACCGCAGGTTTCATCAACATTTATTTTCTTATGCAGCACATCGCATCCCGGAAATATCCGATGAGCTTTATCGCATTGATGATGCGATGAAAGGCGGCTTTGGATGGGAATTGGGCCCATTTGAAATATGGGATGTATTGGGGGTGGAAGAATCGGTTAAGCAAATGAAAGCGAATAATATCTTGATGCCCTCATGGATTGATGAAATGATAGCATCCGGCGCAAAAAGCTTCTATAAACCGGAAAAAGGGAAACGCCTTTTTTATGATGATCAGGATATGGATTATAAGCCTATACCCGGTACGGATGCATTCATTCTTTTAGAAAATTATTCAAATAACATTGTCTGGAAAAATAAGGAATGTACTTTACATGATATTGGCGATGGCGTTTTAAACCTATCATGGCAAACAAAAATGAACACCATAGGAGGGGATGTGCTGAATGGTGTAAATAAATCTATTGAGATAGCGGAAAAAGATTTTGCAGGATTAGTCATTGCTAACGAAGGATCCGTCTTTTCCGCCGGAGCTAATGTCGGCCTGATTTTTATGCTGGCTGCCGAACAAGAATGGGATGAGCTGCATCTGGCAGTTAAAACATTCCAGCATACCAGCATGCATATCAGGTATTCATCTGTGCCGGTGGTGGTAGCTCCCAACGGCCTTACTTTAGGCGGAGGATGCGAATTCGGCCTGCATGCAGATAAGGTCCAGGCCTCAGCCGAAACTTATATAGGATTAGTAGAGATGGGAGTCGGATTAATCCCTGCAGGGGGGGGTACGAAAGAGTTTACCCGGCGTGCAAGCAATGACTACAAAAAAGGAGAAATAGAATTGCCCTTACTGAGAGACCGTTTCATGACCATCGCGATGGCAAAAGTATCCACCTCAGGCGCGGAAGCGTATCAATCAGGACTCTTACGAAAAGGACATGACGCCATCACCATGAATCAAAAGAGATTGATTGCAGAAGCAAAGAAAAGTGTACTGGATTTAGCCGCAGCCGGTTACACAAAGCCTCAACCCAAAAATGATATTAAGGTATTAGGCAAAGAAGCATTGGGAGCATTTTTAACAGGCATAAACGGTATGCTCTTAGGAAACTATATTTCAGAACATGATAAAAAAATCGCGCAAAAACTGGCATACGTGATGAGCGGCGGAGATTTGAGTCAGCCAAATCTTGTCAGCGAACAGTATTTATTGGATTTGGAAAGAGAGGCATTCGTCAGCTTATGCGGAGAGAGGAAAACACTGGAACGTTTGCAGAGTGTTATTAAAACAGGGAAACCGGTTAGGAATTAGGGAAACTAACTAATTCTTATGCTTCTTTCTTTCAATAAATGATTTTTAAGATTCATTTTATCTGATAAGCTTTTTAAGGGTCACAACACTTCCGCAACCACAAATACACTCCCGCAAATTAAGATCATGTCTTCGGCATCTGCATTTGATTTTGCGGCATTGAAAGCTTTTTGAACAGATTTATAAGGCTCTCCCGTTAACCCATATTCAGCTGCTTTAACAGCTAATTGATCAGCCGCTAAAGCACGTGGAATTGGCGCCTGGCAAAAATAATACCGCGCTTCTTGAGGAAAGAGAGACAATACAATATCTAACGGCTTATCTTTTACAAAACCGGTGATGATGTGAAGTTGCTTATAAGACAATGTCTTTATCCGATTCATAATTTCGCTCACGCCACCTACGTTATGCGCCACATCCGCCATGATCAGCGGGCGATCACCCAGCTTTTCCCAACGACCACGTAACCCGGTTAACTTTTTTACGGCAGCAAGTGCACTCTGTACATTTTCTTCCTTTATCTCCCATTTTTGTTCTCTTAATTTCCTGACCGCAGTAAGTGTTGCCAATAAATTTTTCTTTTGGTATGGACCTGCAAGGTCAAGCTCATATCTTTCTGAATGAGGGGAAGGCTCCTTTTTATATATTAATTCAATAATTAGTTTTTCATCTCCTTCCGATTGATATCTCACTTCCCATTCCTGATCTGCAAAAGTAATCGGCGCCTTTAATTCATCCGCCTTTTTCAAAAAGACCGGTTTGGTTTCATCCTGCGTTTCACTAATCACTACAGGTACTCCCGGTTTTATAATACCTGCTTTCTCTCCTGCTATTTCCTGCAATGTATTTCCAAGTAATTGCTGATGATCATAACTTATATTGGTGATCACAGCTAATTCAGGATGAATAATATTGGTACTGTCAAGCCTGCCGCCCAATCCCACTTCTACCACGGCTATATCCACTGCATTTTTTACAAACCATTCAAAAGCCATAGCAACTGTTATCTCAAAAAAGGAGGGCTGGACCTGTTGTACCAGATCAAAATGATTTTGTATAAATTCAACTACGAATTCCTTAGTCACCACTTCGCCATTTATTCTGATCCTTTCTCTGAAATCTTTCAAATGAGGAGAGGTATATAAGCCGGTCTTATATCCTGATTGCTGCAAAATTGCGGCCAGCGAATGGCTTACAGAACCTTTCCCGTTAGTGCCGGCGATGTGGATGCTTTTAAATTTATCCTGAGGATTGCCTAAAGCGCTGCAAAGCACTGTAATATTTGTTAAATCCTTTTTAAACGCACCCATACCGATACGGCTGAACATGGGCAATTGATTAAACAGGAAATCTAATGTTTCGGAATATGAACCCGGAGGAGTTGACATAAATAATTTTC
>SCQV01000576.1 GCA_004299085.1 Chitinophagaceae bacterium
ACTAAATCTTTTCACCTGTAAATCAAAAATTCCGAGGCAATCCGCATTATTTTCTTCTGAATGTCTGCACAGCAGTTGCATGCCGAGACAAATGCCTAATACCGGTTGCTTTAAATTACATATCACTTCATCTAATTTCCGTTCGCGTAAATATTTCATGGCTGATGAAGCTTCTCCCACGCCGGGAAAAATGACTTTATCCGCTTTTTGAATTTCCTCCACATTATCTGTCACTTTCGCTTCAACACCAATGCGTTCCATTGCGAACAATACCGAACGTATATTGCCTGCATTATATTTTACAATAACTAATTTCACAGTTTTTGTTTAAAATATCCATAAAAAATATCGGAGAGTGTATCATAAAACCCCCATCCACAATTTCTTGTATTATTCACCAATGTCGTGCATCTTTCTATAAATTGGTCCTGGTGTTTATTTTTAACAATCAATTTACAAACCCTGTCAAAAGCATTTTCAGTAGATGTATAAAAAGATTCGCTAATATCTCCGTAAGATTCGGTAAATTCCACACATAACTCTACCCTATAGAGCATCAGTTCAATTAAATCTATATCAAAAACACTTATCTTAGTAAACTCAGAAATAATATTCCTTGCCACCGATGCCCTGGCTCGACCATACCCTCTCTCCGGAAAGTATTCCTTACATAACTGTGTCTTATATTTTTCCAGCACATTACCGGTATTCCTGCTTAACTCCATAGAATAGTATTCCTGCACGGGCTTAAATTTCTTATAGAGCTTTTCGATCTCTTTAATAAGATCCTCTTTCTTAAGCTGCATCAAATGTTTTTTCAATTCTTTCTGAGGCATTATATTATACCATTTACAAATTGATGAATGTTGTTTTCAATGTCTCCTGCCGCTTGTAATGCTTTAATAAATGCCGTTCCAATAACGGCTCCGTTCGTATATTGACAGGCCGCTTCAAACGTATTTTTATCCTTGATACCAAAACCAACCAGCACAGGGTTTTTTAATTTTTCATTTCCCAACCTTTGAAAATACGCTGATTGTTTTTGTATGTCTTTTTCTTTTCCCGTAGTGGAAGAAGATGAAACCGCATAAATAAATCCCGTGCTCAAATCATCAATTTTTTGCAGCCTTTCCTCGCTTGTCTCGGGCGTTATTAAAAATATACAATGAACGCCGGCGCTTTCAAATATTTGCCTGTAATTGTTTTCATATTCTGACACCGGTAAATCCGGGAGTATCACGCCATCCACACCTGTATTTTTACATGCGATTAAAAAATTTTCCATCCCAAATTGCAACACAGGATTCAAAGAACCCATCAGTATAACCGGAATATGAATGACGTTCCGGAAATCTTTCAGTTGGTGAAATAACAAATGCAGCGACATCCCGTTTTTTAATGCTTGTTGGTTGGACTCCTGAATGACCGGGCCATCAGCAAGAGAATCAGAAAAAGGAATACCTATCTCCACCATATCTGCGCCGCTTTGCTGAAGGTTTTCCAGGATAGTCAATGTATCGTTCAATTGCGGAAATCCGGCGGTGTAATAAATGTTCAGAATATCTTTCCCCTTTTGCTGAAATAAATGATTTATACGATTCATTAGACACGGTTTAATTTTCAAATTTCAAGTATCTCAAATAATGATCAATG
>SCQV01000577.1 GCA_004299085.1 Chitinophagaceae bacterium
GCCGGGCGTTTTCAAAGCCGCAGCAATATGAGAAACGCCGAGACAATTACGGATAAGTGCATATACATTTTTGATTAGAACCACCAAAACGCTTAAGCTTGTTTTACCGGTCAAATTAATCCCATCAGACTTAAATGCCGGGTTATTTCATGAATTCCTACAGGATATTTCATAAATAAGAGAGAAGGAGCGCTGTTATACCAGTGTCATCCTATCAGGGAGATTTCGCATTCGGAAAAGCGGGACGAAGCGCATGCAGCGCAAAAATTGCACACAACCTATCACCTAAATAAAGCACGGGAAATATGGTAATTTTTTTATTTCATATACAGGTAACCATAGGATATTGGTTTTTTCATGAAGAGAACACTTCATATTTGATGGTTCCCTAAAGACAAATGAGCCGAAGAATATTTTGGTGAAACAAAATCCGTTATCTCTTTATCATTCAATTTTCAATCCAACTACATTTATCGCTTTAATTTTCATTCATTTTCCACAAAGTGTGGAAATATGGGGATAATTATATCCATTTCTTGGGGGAATTAATATCCCTTTATGCTCACAGAACGCTATTTTCTTAATAAAAAAGCAGGCGATTTTATTTTGGCATTATATTTTAAGTAGCGTTAATTGAAATCAATTATTAATCAATTAAAAATTAATGATGGCTACTTTAGAAAATATGAAAGACCTTCCCTTTCACAAGTTTTTTATCTTCGAATTAGAGGATCTCTATTGGGCAGAACAACATATTCTTAAGTCTATGCCTAAAATGATAGATGCTGCTACCTCTAAAGCATTGGAATCAGGGCTTACAAGTCACCTGCAAGAAACTACAGCGCATGTCACCCGTTTGGAACAGGCTTTTAAAGCATTAGGTGAGACACCCAAAGAAACTAAATGCAAGGCAACCACCGGCATTTTAAAAGAGGTTGAAGACATGATTTCAGAAACTGAAAAAGGTTCTGAGGTAAGAGATGCGGCCATTATTATGGCAGCACAAAAAGTGGAACATTATGAAATCACTTCTTACGGCAGCATGATTGCTTTTTCAAAATTAATGGACCATACCAAAGTATCGGAATTATTGCAGGACACTTTGAGAGAAGAAGATAATGCCAATTCCGCCTTAACCAGTCTGGCAGAAGGAGGGATTAACCAACAGGCGCTGAACGAAATAGACTAAAAATATCGTTAATAAAAAATTTATAAGAAAATTAACCAAATGGGTAAAGAGGTAAAAATGAATTAGGTCTCTTATCCTACATGCTTCTCCTCAGGCGGAATCTGGAGGAGTGGATAGTGAAAGGGCAGAATGTCAATATTGAGAAGATATTAAAAGAGTTTTTCGCTCTTGTTTTCTATATTCTATATGATGCGATCAAGACAAACTGCCCCGAATTATCCATTGGATCCCAGTTGCGTAATAGGAATATACCATTCAAACGAATTTCCAATAGAAAGGACCGGTTGTCAAAGATATTCCGGTAGCTTAAAAGAACAGTACCCTTCCAAAAATCTTATTTAAAAATTAAATTAAAAATGAATAAAGCTATTTTTTTCGTCAAAGACGTATTATTAATTCCTAATATTTCTGATAATATTGACTCTTGCCTGATTGCGCCGGAAGATGATATTATTAGTGGGTTAAAGATTTTGCAAACGGAAAATTTTAAATTAATAGTTGTAACTAATCAGCCAGAAGCAGCTTTGGGGCCTTTTGCTCAAAAAGATTTAGAAAGCCTCTTCGGAAAAAGAATCAGGGACTTCCTTGAGGACAAAAATATCTTGATAGATGGCTTTTATTATTATCACAACCCGTACGAGAAAAATGGGAAAAAGTACGTTGTATCCGGTAATTGCAGACAACCTGAACATGATGGAATGTTATTTAAAGCTGCAGAACAGCTCAACATTAAT
>SCQV01000578.1 GCA_004299085.1 Chitinophagaceae bacterium
GGAGAAGGTAGGGAGAAGGTAGGGAGTATCCTCCTTTTGTCTTGCTCATTGATTGTCCTTTATGATTTCCTGATCTCCCTGATTTTCTGTACTTATTCATACATACATCGAGTACGCCCTTAGTCCACCCTCTATCTGTTCTCCGGCCTTTCGGGCTATTGCAGGGTGCAGGCAGACCTGTTCTTCTCTAACTAATTGATAACCATATTACTGTTAGAACTCACGTTAATACCTTGCCTGTGATATCGGACTGTGAGCCATCCATCCCGGAAAGATATTTACCGATGCTATTACGGCTGATGCCGGTATGATGAGCTATCTCACGAATAGAGACCCCATCGTTCTGAAGTTGAAGGACTTGTTTTAATTGTCCCATTGCTATAGGTTTTTGTGCCATGCTCCTTATGTTTTTTTAGGGAGCAAATGACTCATAAAAACCTTACTCTATGTCTAACCGCGGTGGTTCAATCCCGTAGAATGGGACAAGCTATGCAAGAATGTCTGGAAAAATCTGAACCATCAGGGCGGGTCATCATGCAGGAATGGTGGGTCAACCTGATCAGGAATCTACAATCAGGGATGCACAGGGGAATATCCTGGCAGTCTATACCTACGACGGGAGCACGCTGAAATGGGCGGAGCAGGGCTTGTATGGCAGCAGCCGGGGGGCCTATGGAGCTGGAATAATACGATACCGGCAAAGGTGATGCTTCCGCAGAGCGAGACGGACACGCTGAGTGATTGGTATTTACTTGGCAGCAGAGATTATGAATTGACTAATCATTTGGGGAATGTCCTCTCCGCGATTACGGATAAAAAAGTTGGTGTATCTTCGAATAACAGTACGGTAGATTATTACCGGGCTGAAGTTCTTTCGTAGAATGATTATTATCCCCGCCCGTACCGAACGGTACCTGCCCGAATGTGGTCAGGCGGGCGTTCGGGCGGGCCTTTGGCATGGAGGAGCTGGGGAGAAGCATGAGCGCCATTCCTTACCCGTATGCATTCAACGGGAAGCGGATGGAGAATGTGGAACTTTATACCAGCAACCAGTATGATTATGGGATGCGGTATTATGATGCAAGAGTGGGGAGGTTTTATAGTGTGGATCCGTTGAGAGGGAAATACCCCCAGTTGTCACCGCATCAGTTTGCTTCTAATTCTCCTATTAGCTGAATTGATATAGATGGAAAAGAGTTTGGCTATAATGACTGGGCATTCTGAGTATTTATTGAACCATTTTTAGATTTTGTAGGAGGTGCTAATGAAGTAAAACAAGGTGTTGAGCGTGAAGTAGCGGTAAAATCAGGGAAGATGGGTTACCAGAACCCGGAGGTGCCTGTTAGTGTGCAACAAAGATATGCCAGACAAGACTTACTTAGAGCTACATCTGATAAGGCAAGTGGTGTAATAAAAATGGAAATAGCTTTGGCAGATGTAGTGAGTAATGTAATGGTTGCAGGTGAGGGAGCCGGTCTTGTGGTTAAAACTACAGGTAAAGTAGGAGCTGATTTATTGACTAAATTATTAGGTAAAGAATTTGCTGAGCAGTTAGAAGAAAAGGCTATAATAAAGTCAACCGAGGAAGCAGGTAAGGTGGAAATGACAAATGTATCAACTTTAAACCCTACCTATTATTTAACAAGATCTAGGACTCAAATGCAGGCATTGTTGAATGATATTAGAACAAATGGAATCAGGAATCCAATTGAGTACGTTGAATTTAATGGGAGAAAGTATATTGTTGGAGGTAATCATCGATATTTTATAGCCCAAAAGTTAGGAATACAAAATGTACCTGTTAAACAAGTTCAATTACCATTTGCAGGGTACAAAACCCCGGCTGATTTAATGTTAGAAGGGAAAATGCCAGGATACTGGAAATATTTAAAATAATTAATTATGGCAATTTGGCAATACACATTTCAAATACTACTAAAAGAAAGTGTTGAAGCACTTTCTTCAAACCTTACATTTAAGCGAACCAATGAAGGATTTGATGATGAACCATTTTGGAACTTCAAGCCAATTAATAGATCATATTTTATAGAAGTAAGCAATATATTTCAGAAAGCCAAGTCTTGGTGTGACAAAATTGATTTGTATGGTAATCAAGAATCGAATTGTTTCGAAGTTTTATATGATAATAGAAATAATGTTACGTCCGCTTCTTTCAGGATTGATTTCCGGAGTGATTAT
>SCQV01000579.1 GCA_004299085.1 Chitinophagaceae bacterium
AGCAAATTTTAGTCATTTTTCGACAGTCTTGAATTTTCTTTGGTTCTTTCTTTGGTTCAAGCCAAAGAAAGAACAACTATATCAAGGCTACGAGCTTTAAATACCTAATTCTAATTATTTATACGCATAATAAAATAATGACCGCGAAGTTTCTCTTGTTGGTTATTGCACTTTTTCTTTTTACAGAAAAAATATATGCACAAAATAGTTCACTTCAGCAGAAGATTGCTCATATTTGTCAATCCAAGCATGCGGTTGTTGGCGTTGCCATCATGAATCTGGAAACCGGAGATACACTCACATATAATGGAGAAAAGCATTTTCCGATGCAGAGTGTATTTAAGCTTCCACTCGCGTTGGCAATCCTGTCGAAAGTAGATAATGGAATCTTTTCTCTGGATCAGTCTGTTTTTATTTCTAAAAATGATTTATTGCCCAATACCTGGAGTCCTTTACGTGAAAAGTATCCGGACGGGAACATCCATCTCCCATTAAGTGAATTGCTGCAATATACCGTGGCACAAAGTGATAACAATGGCTGCGATATCCTTTTCGGATTAATCGGCGGGACCGGAAAAGTAAATACCTGCATACGCCAATTAAGAATTAAAAATATAGTTATTGCTGCTACTGAAGTGGAAATGCACAAGGAATGGAATGTACAGTTTTCCAATTGGGCAACACCGTATGCCATGGTTAAATTACTGGATATTTTTTACAAAGGCCATATCCTTTCACCCAAATCAAGGAAATTTCTTTTGAAAACTATGGAAAATACTGTTACCGGCACAGATAAAATCAAAGGGCTTTTACCTCCCGGAACTATTGTTGCACACAAAACAGGATCTTCAGATAGAAATGCCAAAGGCATAAAGGCAGCAGATAATGACGCAGGAATTGTTACCCTTCCTAATGGACGACATTTTGCAATCGTTGTTTTTATTACTCATTCCACAGAAAGCGATAAAACAAATGCACGCACTATAGCAGAAATATCAAGAGTGGTTTGGGATTATTTTATCTCGAAATCCTGATTGTTATTATTGAAAATCGCCTTCTCAATCCTCTTATCCGGCACAATCCACATCGCCGCTACAATGGCATAGAATATAATGCCCAGCCAGGAAAGAAAAAAGCTCAGGATAATTCCGATAACATATAACACTGCCGACACCTTTCCTTTGTTGTCTTTACCGTAAGCACGGGCTAAGGCAGAATCTTTTCCGTAATCTGCAATCATAATATGGGAAAGAACATACCAGGCAACCGCATTCATCAGCGCCACCAATCCATACAATACAGACGGCCAGGTACCAAAATGATTTTCGCCCATCCATCCTGTAACAAAAGGAAATAAAGATAACCAGAACAACAAAAATAAATTAGCCCAGATAATTTTACCATTCACCCTCTCTACTAACAGAAATAAGTGATGATGATTGCTCCAGTAAATGCCTACATAAATAAAGCTGAGGATATAACATACAAAAACAGGGAGCACCTGCTTTAAATCTGCAAGGCTTTCACCATGCGGTATTTTCATCTCCAACACCATGATGGTGATAATGACGGCAAAAACGCCATCGCTGAAAGCTTCTAACCGGCTTTTATTCA
>SCQV01000580.1 GCA_004299085.1 Chitinophagaceae bacterium
TCGGACAGAATGAATTTAGCGGCGGCATGCTGGCAGGATCAGTTGTTATGGTTACGAAATCACCCGAGTATTTTCCTTTGGCTGTATGGAAGCGATAAATGGCCGCAGCCGGCGCTGGAAGAGAAATATCTGGCGGTGTTGAAAACAGTTGATCCGACACGGCCTGCGATTTCTTCCGCTGCAGATGTAACCAGTGTCATAACGGGAAGAAGTGGAGTAAAAATGCGTGGGCCTTATGATTATGTGCCTCCGGATTATTGGTATATTGACACTGCTAACGGGGGGGCTTACGGATTTAACACAGAAACCGGCCCGGGCCCCGAAATACCGGTGTTGGAAAGCTTGAAAAAAATGATTCCGGCAGATTCTTTGTGGCCTATCGGCAGCGCATGGTTGTATCATGCCGCGCGTCATAATTTTCATAATCTGACCCGTTATAACAATGCTATGGATGAGCGTATGGGAAAACCTGCTGATCTGGCTGATTATCTTCATAAAGCACAATATCTGAATTATGAAGGTATGCGTGCCATGTTTGAAGCTTTTGAAGCGAACCGGTTTAAAGCAACGGGCATTATTCAATGGATGTACAATGCCTCCTGGCCCAAACTGTGGTGGCAGTTTTATGATTATTATCTGATGCCTACCGGCGCTTTTTATGGTGCACGCAAAGCCAATGAGCCGATGCATGTTTCTTATAACTATGGAAAAAATGCGGTGGATGTGATGAACAATACTTTGAAAGATGAAAATAGCCTTTCGACAGACATCAGCGTATATGATTTTAATTTGAAACGGGTTCTGCACAAAACAATTCCTGTAGAATATTTGCCTGAACGGAAAACCATATCTGCCTTTTCCCTGCCGGATGATTTGCCATTAAGCAAAACATGGTTTTTGGACCTGAAACTATATAATAATCAGCACCAATTAATCAGCACCAACTTTTATGTTCTCTCCACACAGAAAGATTTACTGGATGAAGCTAAATCAAATTGGTATGTAACACCACAATCACAATATGCAGATTTGACTATGCTACAACAATTACCAGAAGTGAAATTAAATGTGGAGCAATCTTTTGAACAAAAAGACGGTGAGACTTTTGCTAAAGTAAAAATTAAAAATCCGACAAATCATCTGGCCTTTATGATTCATCTGGATTTACGAAATAAGAAAAATGGTGAGTCGGTAGTACCTATATTCTGGGAAGAAAATTATATAACCCTTTTACCCGGCGAGGAAAGAACTGTTACAGGATTTTGTCATACCAAGGATTTGAATGGACAACAGCCGGAAGTTACGATTGACGGATGGAATATAAAATAACATCATGAGAACATTAAAAGTATCGGTGGCGCAATTTCAGCCCAGGGATGGTGACAAGGATTACAATCTTTCTGTCATTGATCAACTTGCCGCAAAAGCTAAAGCGATGGGCGCTGAAGTAATAAGCTTTCATGAATTATCCGTTACGGCTTATACTTTTTTCAAGGATTTACCGAAAAAAGAGGTAACGCAATTAGCGGAAAAGGTTCCTGATGGGAAAAGTACGGAAAGGCTGATTAAAATAGCGAAGAAGCATGATATAGTTGTACTGGCAGGATTGGTCGAAATAGAGGACAAGAAAATTTACAATAGTTATGTCTGCGTTGACAGAACCGGGCTGATTGCTAAATATCATAAAATTCATCCGTTCATCAGTAAATATTTTTCAGCAGGGAACCAATATGTTATTTTTGACCTTAAAGGCTGGAAATGTGGAATCCTGATTTGTTATGATAATAATGTGATTGAAAATGTGAGAGCGACTGTATTATCGGGAGCGGAAATTATTTTTGCGCCGCATGTGACGATGTGTACACCTTCGCCTATGCCAGGACGCGGATTTGTAGATGATAAGCTTTGGCAAAACAGAGAAACAGACCCCGTACCTTTAAGGATGGAGTTTGATGGTCCAAAAGGCAGGGAATGGCTCATGCGATGGTTGCCCGCAAGGGCTTATGACAACGGCGTATATTATGTGTTTACAAACCCGATTGGTTATGACGGAGATCAGTTGAAGAACGGTAATTCCCTTATTTTAGATCCTTATGGAGATGTCCTGACCGAAATAAAAAGTTTTAACGATGAAGTGAGCACTGCGCTTATTACAGAGGATAAGTTAACTTTGGCAGGAGGGAGCAGGTATAGGAATGCAAGGAAACCTGAAATTTACGCAGACATCATCGGCGCTGCACATTCTTCAGCCACTAAACCGGTATGGATGAAACATAATTGAAGTATTAGTTTGCTGATTAAGGAAA
>SCQV01000581.1 GCA_004299085.1 Chitinophagaceae bacterium
GTTGGTAGCTTGCCGGATGGTATTGCGGGAAACGCCCAGACGATTAGCCAGTTCCACTTCTTTGGGCAAGGGAGCCCCTTTTGCATACTCTTTTAATTGTACCAGGTCGCGAAGCAATTGCTCAATCTGGCTATGCAACGGCAACGGACTATGGTGATCTATTTTAAGATTCACAGGCATTCATTATATATACGAACAAACATTTTGTAAAAATCAGTTATTATAGTCAACGGGAGGCATAAAGAAAACCATGCAGGTCGCAAAGTTCATTAAAACCATAGACATTTTATCATATTTTTTTACCTTTATAGGCAGAAGGACAAAGTCAGATAAAGAATGAAATACAGATGAAAAGAAACTACAGACCCTTAATCCTCGGCATTATTATCGGTATCGCTATCGGGCTGATTATTGGAAAGCAGGCTTTTACGGGACACAACCAACTCAATAACCAAGTATCCATATCCACTTCTGCACAAAGCCAATTACCTTCTCAAGCTGATAATCAGGCTCAAAATAATCAGGAAAGTTCTGCTATTCCACATAAAGTGTATGTGGTGTTGGCTTATATCCGCGCTCATCATCATGCCATGGATGGATATGAGGGCGGAAGGGTTTTTCAAAACAGAGAAGATGTATTGCCGCAGGCTGACAGTAACGGAAATTCCATTGAATATCAGGAATGGGATGTGAACCCAAAAATACCCGGAGAAAATCGTGGCGCCGAGCGATTAGTGACCGGCAGCGATGGCAGAGCCTGGTACACCAATAATCATTACAGTTCTTTTATTCAAATAAAATAATAGAATTATGTATTTGGCTCTCGTAGTCCAATGAATACAAGGCTTTGCCTGAGCGACCTTAGAAAAATGGCGCCTGCCTTTGCCGGTAGGCAGGTTAAGAAATTTGCGATAATGAAGCGTTCACGGAAAATATGATTGGATTTAGGTTTATGCTGAATGCCACAAAGGCTCATTAGAGAGTAAAGGTTAATCGGAGCATTATTTTCCGTAGCGTAATTGAGCAAATTTTAGCCATTTTTCGACAGTTCGGAACGATGCTGTACCGATGCGTCAGCACTTGAATTTTCTTTGCTTCTTTCTTTGTTTTAAGACAAAGAAAGAAGACTTTAAAATCTGAGTAACGTGCTTTAAATACATAATTCAAATAAAATAATTATGGCAACCATTTCGAATATTGATACAAATTATTTTTCGGAAAATAATATACGCTATGTATTTCTTGACGGGAATCTTTGTAAAAATTTAGATCAGTGTTATGACACCCTACAGGAACAACTTTCTTTACCGGATTATTTTGGGAGAAATTTAGATGCGTCGGAAGAAGTATTATCTGATTTGGAATGGGTCGGGGAGAAAAAGATAAAAATTATTATTCTCAATGAGAAACAATTACTAATCAATGATCTAAAAAAGAAAAAAGCATTTTTAGATATTCTGAATGAATCAGATAATGAAAGATTAGAGGTTATTTATTTGAATAAAAGCAATGAAACAATGAAACCTTGAAACAATGAGTCCACTACGAAAAGTGATTCTTATTCATTTTGCCACTAAGGCCTGTCTACCGGACAGGCAGGCACTAAGTCACCAAGATTCACGAAGGCTTGTATTACAGCAAATTACGCTTAGTGCTTTCTTTGCGTCTTTGCCCAAAGGGCTCCTTTAGAGTGGCATATGGAGTGGCATATTTTGACTTTTCAGAGTGACCTCAACAATGGGACAATGAGACCCTGGGACATTCAACCCATCTCCTTCTCATGGTCATACACCCTCATCATCAAGATACCTGCCAGTATCAATACAAATCCGCCTACTACCACAGCTAATACCGTATTATTGTGTAAGAAGTGAGATAATACATATCCGAAAAATAAGGTGGAAACAATTTCTGGTAATACAATAAAGAAATTAAATATGCCCATGAACAATCCCATTTTTTCCTGCGGAATATGGGTGGACAGGATGGCATAAGGCATTGCCAACACACTTGCCCAGGCAATTCCGACACCTGTCATAGACAAGAATAACAGATAAGGATTATGAATAAACCAGACGGCTATCAAACCGATGCCACCGCAAAAAAGACATATCACATGCGTTATTTTCCTTGAAAAAAAATGGGCTATTTTTGGCAAGAAAAATGCAAAGAAGAAAGTAATCAGGCTATAAAACCCAAAACAAACACTTCCCCATTGTGTGGCGGTTATATATTCTTGTGAACCCACCGGCGGGTTGCCGAAGCAGGTTTTAGGAATAGCCACTGTAAAATATATCCACATAAAAAATAATCCCATCCACGTGAAAAACTGCACTAATGCCAGTTGCCGCATCACTACCGGCATGTGAAAAATACCATTGGTGATTTCTGCGAATTGTGCCCGGAAACTCTTTTTCTTTTCTTTTTCCTGATGAAATTTTTCTAAATCTTCCGGCGGATATTCCTTAGTTCGTAAAACAGTAAATAAAACAGCACCCAAAAAGACCACTGCGCCTGCATAAAAAGAAATTCTCACAGAATCAGGGATAGCATGGCCGTTGTGCACTGCGTCCACTTTCCAAACTACATGCAATAAATAAGGTAAAATAGAAGCCAGCACTGCGCCTATGCCGATAAAAAGAGACTGCATAGCAAAGCCTTTTGTCCGTTGTTCGGACGGCAACATATCCGCCACAAAAGCGCGGAACGGCTCCATGCTGACATTAATAGAAGTGTCCAATATCCAAAGTAAACCCGCCGCCATCCATAAGTAGGAAGACATTGGCATAAATATCAATGCAATGGAACTTAAAACGGCGCCGGTAAAAAAATAAGGCCTTCGCCTGCCGAATTTCCCCCAGGTATGATCGCTCATGCTTCCAATGATAGGCTGGACAATTAATCCGGTCAGCGGCGCTGCCAGCCAAAGTATGGGAATCTGATCGGGCCTGGCGCCCAGATATTCATAAATGGCGCTCATGTTGCCCATCTGTAATCCCCAGCCAAACTGAATTCCGAAAAAGCCAAAGCTCATATTCCAGATTTGCCAGAAGCTAAGCCGTGGCTTACCCGTAGAAATCTTTATCTGATCCGTCACTTCCATAACCGGCAAATGAAATTAGCGCTACAAAATACGAAAAGTATTTAGCTCCTTAAGTTTTATTTGTCACCTTGGATTTTCCCAATATCAGCTAAAACTCAGGCTATCATGAGACCACAAATAATTGCTTCATTTTCTTCATGGACCCTTTTACTGGCAGCCATAGCGGTAAGTGGAAATGCTCAATCTCACAACGGCCAAATCCGGCGAGAGCAGGAGCCATCGGTGCAACTTCAATTGATGAATCAGATGGGCGCATTTGAAATATGGGGGAAAAAGGATTCTCTTCCTATTGAATCACCTATCAATCCAGAGAATTTTATGAAAAAAAGGCCTGAGGCAAAAGGACAGTTTTTATCAGATAACATGCTTATTTTAATTCCGGATAATAAAGATCCTGATAATATGCCGATAGCAAGATATTACTATGATAAGACAGGGATCGCGGACAACATGCCCAACCTTTTCAAAAAGGAAAACTCAGGTATTGGCATCAAAGACATACTTTCTCCGGCTATAAAAGCTAAAAACAAGCTGAGGAAATAATCTTTACCTTTTCTTCTTCAGATTCTTCAACATATCTTCCGTCATCGCTGCCAGATCATATTCAGGTTTCCAGCCCCAGTCTTTCCTAGCCAGGTTGTCATCAATACTTTGTGGCCAGCTATTAGCAATTTCCTGGCGATAATCGGGATCATAGCTTATTGTAAAGCCCGGAATATGCTTTTTAATTTCCGCAGCAATTTCTTTGGGGGAAAAGCTGACAGCGTTTAAGTTATAAGAAGTATGTAAAGAAATATTTTTAGCATCTGTTTCCATTAGCTCAATGGTTGCACGAATGGCATCCGGCATATACATCATAGGAAGGTAAGTATTTTCCGCAATATAGCTTTTGTAATGTCCGTTCTCAGTGGCCTCATAACACATTTCAATAGCATAATCCGTCGTCCCCCCTCCCGGCGCTGATTTATAGCTGATAAGTCCGGGATAACGAAGACTTCGAACATCCACGCCGAAATGCTTATGATAATACTCACACCAGCGTTCTCCGGCAAACTTACTAATGCCATAAACGGTGGACGGTTCTATAATGGTATGCTGTGGTGTATGCTGATGTGGAGAGTTAGCCCCGAATACGGCAATAGAGCTGGGCCAATACAACTTATGTAAATCCTCTTCTTTGGCAATTTCCAGCACATTGATCAGGCTTTGCATATTGATATGCCAGGCTAAACCCGGATTCTTTTCTCCCGTTGCAGAAAGGATAGCGGCTAAAAGGTACACCTGGGTAATGTTATGCCGGATTACCAGCACATGCAGCATTTCTTTATTCATTACATCCAGAGAAACATAAGGCCCGGTGCCTTTCAGCAACTCGTGCTCATTGCGCAGATCGGAAGCAACGACATTCGTGTTGCCATATATCTTCCGGAGCGCTAAGGTCAGCTCCACTCCTATTTGTCCGCAGGCGCCGATAACAAGGATTCGCTCTTTGGGATTGCTCATGCAAAATTTATTTGAAGGGGCAAAGGTAATGGGGAATTGTAAATTAACAACCGTATGCCATAATATATGAAAGAACATGACGTCGTTCAATAATCAGTTAACCCCGGCCTTCTTTCTTCTGTACGTTTCAAAGCCTGTTCATGACGCCATTCATCTATAATTTTAGGATCACCACTTAATAATTCTTCGGGAACTTTCCAACCTCTGAAATCCGCGGGACGAGTAAAAACAGGGGGGGCAAGTATATTATCCTGAAAAGAATCGCTCAAGGCAGAAGTCTCATCATTCAACACCCCTGGAATGAGCCTGCCAACGGCATCTACCAGTACGGCAGCGGCTAATTCACCCCCGGACAAGACATAATCACCGATGGAAATTTCCCGTGTAACAAAATGCTCGCGTATTCTTTCATCTATGCCTTTATAATGCCCGCAGATCAACAAAAGATTTTCTTTTAAGGAAAGCTGATTAGTAACAGGCTGGTTCAATTTTTCACCATCAGGAGTCAAATAGATAATCTCATCATACTTTGTTTTTTCCTGTAATTTCTCAATAGCGATGGCCAAAGGTTCAGGCATCATCACCATGCCGGCGCCACCACCAAACTGATAATCATCCACCTGGCCATGCTTGTAAGGGGTATAATCTCGCAGGTTGTACACCCGGATATCCAATAATCCTTTTTGTGTTGCCCGTTTTAAAATAGAATGGGAAAATGGGCTTTCCAGCAATTCGGGTAAGACGGTCAATATATCTATTTGCAACATGCTGCAAAAGTAACCTTAAAGGAATTATATTTTGTAAAACGAGAAAAAGGAGGCTAAATCTTCCCTTTGCATTGTAACCTTTCCTTTATTTTCCTCACATCTTCCTGCATTGCTTGCTGCAATGCCTGCACATTCATAAACTTTTTATCCGGTCTTATAAAGTCATAAAAAGATAGCTGAATTTCTTTACCATAAATATTTTCCTCAAAATCAAAAATGTTGACTTCTATTCTTAATTCTTTCCCACCGAACGTGGGCAACCTGCCAATGTTGGCTGCACCGTTAAATATCTTAGCTATGTTTTTATCATCCGACGATACAGGTGATGGAATGGTTACTTTAGATGCATACACACCTTCCGCAGGAATCAATTTATTCAAGTCATGCAGGCGGATATTGGCGGTAGGGAACCCCATTTCCCTGCCACGCTTATCACCACCCGTTACTTCACCGGAGACAAAATAATGGTAGCCCAGTAATTCATTGGCAAGCCTTACTTCTCCTGATTCTATATTTTCCCTGATCTTGGTGGAGCTCACCGTAATATCATGCAAAACCTGAGGCGGGATTTCCACTACATGGAAGTCATATTGTTCCTCCATGTGGCGAAGCAAATGAATATCACCCTCCCTGTTGTGCCCGAAATGATGATCATATCCGGTGATGATGATATGCGGACAAAATTTATGGACTAAAAAATCTGAAACATACGTTGAAGCGGGCACTTCCGAAAAAGTTCTGGTAAAAGGCACGATAACCAGATGATCTATTTGTTGTTCATTTAAAAGATATATTTTTTCTTCCAGGGTCGTGAGCATTTTGGGTGCTTTACTTTCCGGTGCAAGTATTTGTCTTGGATGCGGTTCAAAAGTGACGATGACGCTTTCACCTCCACATTTTGCCGCCTCTTCTTTCAACTGATGAATGATCTGCCGGTGCCCGTAATGTACTCCGTCAAATGCTCCAATCGTGATAACGGCTTTGTTGAAAGCAGGTAATTCCTTAATATTACGGTGTACTAACATGCACATAAGATTAAGGTGTAAAATTAATTTTTTACTCTTTAAATCGCACAAAAGCCTTAAAAATATGTATCATTGCACCGGAAGAAATCAAATAATATGGCGACATCTTATTTAGCAGAACCGGCTTTTTTAGCGGAAGATTCTCATAGATTATCAAAAACCGATTTAACAAAATGCACCTTATTGATGAATATCGGGCCTACGGTGCTGATGTTTGCCATCTTTGAGCCGCAGGATAAATGCCTGATTACATTAAAAGGATATTTCTTCGACATCCATGAACGCGAAGAATCTTTATTGGAAATATTGGAACAATGCTTCGATCAAAACCGGATCCTCTATACCGGCTTCCAGCATGTTAAAATATCATTTGATGATCACGAATTTACCCTTGTTCCCAGACCCCTGTTTAATCCATCTTTAAAAAAAGAATACCTCACTTTTCTAAATCCCGGATTTCCAGACCAGGCTTATTTAACCGATCAAATCGAATCCCTGAATGCGGTGAATGTATATTCAGTGGATAAAAACACCGCGGGATATTTACGAAAAGAATTTAGCGATGCCAAGTTCTATCATGCTGAAACAGTATTCTTATTTTCTTTAATGAAACAAACCGCCGACGCTGCAAACTGTTTATACGTGCGTGTGCAGCAGGGCCATATCACTATTACTGTGATGGTGGGAGGAAAACCAAAGCTGGTACAGCCGTATCCGATTTATCATGGGATGGATGTATATTATTTCATTTTAAATGCCATTAAAGGGCTGCATTTAGGCGATGAACCGGTGGAAGTATTTTTGTCGGGGCAAATCAATGAAGATTCTTCGGTATATAAGGAAGTAGTCTATGGAATACCGGCCGTATCCTGGCTGAAACGCTCAAACGATATCAATTATATCAAGGATTTTAATAAATATCCTGATCAATATTTTTATATCCTGACGTCTTTAGCGCTATGCGAATAATCGGTGGAAAATACGGAGGCAGAAAGATAATTCCGCCAAAGCAAATGCCGCATACCCGGCCTACCACAGACCGTGCTAAGGAAGGCTTGTTCAACATTCTTCAAAATTCATTCTCTATTGAAGGAAGTAAAACTTTAGATCTGTTTGGCGGTACGGGAGCTATCAGCTATGAGTTGGCTTCACGGGGGGCGGTAACCCAGATTTTAATCGAAAAAGACTCTGTACAAGCGGCATTTATTGAAAAAACCGCCATACAGGCCGGTATCACAGGCTTACAGGTTTTTAAGACAGATGTGCAAAAGTACATACGGCAAAACGATGAGCAATTCGATTTTATTTTTGCCGGCCCGCCTTATAAATTACCCTGGATAGATGAAATTCCCGGGATGATATTTGAACATAATATGCTGAAAGAAAACGGATGGTTTGTGCTGGAGCATACCGGAGAACATTCTTTTGACAGGCACCCTTATTTTTCACAAAAAAGAAATTATGGCGATACCATATTTTCTATCTTTATCTTTATCAGAGAAAAATAAATATGGAACAACGAATATGCCTATTTCCCGGAACTTTTGACCCCATCACTTTGGGACATGTGGATGTGATTGATCGGGCAGTATCGCTGTTTGACAAGCTGATTATAGGCATAGGAACTAATTCCACCAAGCAGCCTATGTTTTCTATAGAACAAAGAATGCAATGGTGCAGAGAAGTTTATAAGAATTCTGATAAGATAATGGTGCAATCTTATGAAGGACTGACAGTGAATTTTTGTAAGAAAATCCATGCTAAGTATATTTTGAGAGGCATCCGGTATGTCAGCGATTTTGAGTATGAAAAATCCATAGCCGCCATGAATAAAAAGCTTTATCCTGAAATAGAAACTATTTTTTTAACTTCGTCCCCCGAATTTTCCACCGTGGCTTCCACCTTAGTGCGTGATGTGATAAAAAACGGTGGGGAAGTATCGCAATTTTTACCAAAGGCTATTTCAAAAGATTTTATAAAAAAAACACCATAACTCTACAATTCAATTTTTATGCATACGATTTGGCATAATTTAGATGTCAGCCTCGATGAATTAAATGAAAAAGCTGTGGGAACGATGGCGGGGGGACTGGGTATTGAGTTTACGGAAATCGGGAGCGACCATCTTCGCGCCACCATGCCTGTGGATGAACGTACCGTTCAGCCTTATGGCATATTACATGGCGGGGCTTCCGCCGCTTTGGCTGAAACGCTTGGAAGTGTTGCTTCCATGATGGTAATTGACGCCGGTACTAAGATCTGCGTGGGAATTACTATCAATGCCAATCATATCAAATCTGTCCGTAGCGGCTTCGTTCATGGAATTGCCACCCCACTCCATATTGGTGCTACTACCCATGTTTGGGATATCAAGATTTATGATGACAAGCATCAATTAATCTGCGCCAGCCGGTTGACGGTAGCTATATTGGAGAAAAAGAAAACAGAAGAGACGGGAAAGATTAAGGGTGAGAAATCATAAACATTTCCTGGTCATAAGTGGCCGCCTGCTGAAGGAATTTCACGAAAGCGCCATAGCTTTGAGCAGGATAATATCCGCTTTTTAAGTTGAAATGACGAACGTACAGCAGCTTCTCTCCTTCCGCTTTTATAGTGGTCATGTACTCCCCAAACATATTCCTGATTTTAGATTCAGGCGGTACAACGGATAACATATACCCTTCAGGAAAATTAAAAATAAGTGAATCTGTTTGAGTAAATCCATGGGCGATATATACTTTATTTCTTCTGTTATTGACCAAAGGCGGAATATCCTGAAAACGATTAACCGGGTTCAGGGGTATATTCAGTCCTTTCCCTGAAGGCGCGGCATATCGCGGACTGGTAAAGGAAAGATTTTCTTCCACAGAAGGTATTTCATCTTTCATAAAAGTCAGATGATAGCTCGTAATATTCATTTGCAAAAAGGAATAAGTGTCGTTAGCATGGCGAATCTGGTCAGCATGAGACCTATTTTCCCAGGATGCCCTTTTCTGATATAATAATCCCCTAAAAAAAGTATTCATATTGCCCGTCAGATTACCCGCACTGTCAATAAATAGATGTGCATTCCTTTCTTGCATATTCGTATCATCTGCATAAGCAGGTGTACGCGTCAATACTCCTCCCGCAGGAGCGCATATCACCACGTTTCTGTTGTCAGTGAATGAGCCCAAATAACCGAACGGTATATATTTATTGGTGCACTCAAGCCATACGGTGTCTTTTTTGAACGGGACGCAAAGAATCACATGATTTCCCTGACCTGCACTGGCAAAACCCGAAAGCAGGCTCATGCCGTCGCTGCCCGCATTTACTTCGGTATAATAAGAAGGGATATGGACAGCCTTAAGCAAAGCCATCGTATAATTTACCAAAGCTTTGCAGTCGCCATAGCTTACCTTATCCACTTCTGAAGCTGTCATTGGGATGAAGCCTCCTTTGCCGATTTCTATAGCCACATAACGGTTTTTCTGCTGTGCATATTCATAAATCTTCCGGGCGATATCCACCGGTGAAGACATTCCTTTAGTCATTTCGCGAACGTAAGCTATTGTAGCATCTGGTAATTTATCCCTGCCATTCAATAAATGGTCATATACCCATTGCCCGTATTCCTTCCAATTACTGAAATCACCGGTCATCCCATAATATTCAAAATGTCCCGGTGACAAAATAACTATTGGAAGTACTGTTTGAAAAAGTGGCGGGCCATAAGGCTCGTCCTGAAGGGCAGAAAAGTTGGTAAGTTTCCACTGATACGTTGTCCATCCTTTTTCGGAAAGGCTGTCAATTTCAGGAGAAGAAACCTGCAGGTTTTTATACCGCATGGGAATTTCATCCGGAGAAGATATATTCAGTGATGCCCGCTGAACAGATTCTCCGTAATCATCAAGCGGTGTCCAGTCAGGGAGATATAAGGTGAATTTATATTTTTGAGTATATTGGTATTCGATGGTATAGGGGTAACTATATCCATCGGGGACTAGTCTTTTCACCCGGAAATCTTCAAATAATGAAAAGTCCTGCGCTGCATTCAGGTCTTCAAAATCCGATTTTTTTAGTTTCCGTATCAGCTTCCCATCAGCATCATATAAGGCGCCAGAAATATCCTGCACAGGCCTGCTCTTATTGTAATAGACCTCAATGGCTCCCAATGATTTTCCGTTAGGATTCAGGATGGTGATCACTTTTTTGCAGGTAATCCACACTGCATCGGGTTTTCTAATATCAATACTCGTTTCTGCATCCCTGACTACCGCGTTGGCATGGGAAAGGAGGTTGTCCGGTATGGAGGCAATATTATAATCAGGAGATTGTGCCAATCCCTGTAACCCGTATAAAATCAGTGGTAAAGAGAAGAGGATAAAGCGCCTTTTCATTTTTTCAATAAAATTAATGCTTTGCAAGCACAATCATTGCGCGTTGTGCCTGAACAATCCGATTATAAAATTCTCTTAAAACAGGATATTCATCCGGCTGATAAACAGGTTGTGTCTGCTCCAGCAGCGTATTTAATACCAGCTTATTGCCCATCGTTTTTGCACCCAGAAGATATTTTCCTCCCCCGGCCGGTAATTCCATCACATGATCCGCAGGTGAGGAAATAACCTGGTACTCTTTCGGGAATTTAAAAATTAAAACGCTGCTTAACCGTTCAGGCGCCCCAAAATCAACGGGAAAACTTCTTGTAACTGATTTAAAAGGATTTTCGGTAACATAGCTTTCAAAAAACGGATTAAAGATAATTTTATCAACTGAAGAACCAGGCGATGCGTTTAAGGTTATTTCCATTGTTTCCACCAGTGAAGTATCCGGTTGATCAAGATTACTGACGGAATCGTGCAGGATGGTAATATCATTCCATTTGCTTTTTATCGCAGTGAAATAATCTTGCATGGAATTATAGCTGTGTATTTCCTGCCTTTTCGCAAGGGCAAGGTATCCATTATACGTTCTCGTAATGGTACCCTCTATATGTCCGCTGTCATCCAGGCTGATTTCTGCAATATTTACCTGCCCAAGATTAACGGGCGCTGCAACGGGCATCCATCCGGAAGGTTTATTTTGGTAAATCACTCTGCCATTGCCATTAATGCAGCTCATTGGGAAAACACCAAACGGGAGCGATCTATGCGCCGCATCCAATAAATAAGTTTGTTGAGCGGTTTTTAACCGAACAAGCACATAATTAAAATCGCTGATGACAGGAAAAATATCGGGAGGTAATCCATTGTCTCTTGTGGAAATTAACACCGGATCGGCATTTAACCCCGCAGCGCGCAAAGCGGCAACCAATGACAGATTAATATCCCCGATGTTCCCTTTTCTTGTTTCAAATGCTTCTTTAATCCCGATCTCGCATAATATACCGTTATACTCATCCCATCGGTAGTGGTTCTGTATAAAAGAATATATCCTTTTTGCCTTTGAAAGCTCATCTCCTTCTCCGGAATACAAGGTATCAAGCGCTTTACGAAAAAAGGACTTACCTCTTTTCAACTGCAGCCCAAAATCTTTATCCTGCGCCAACGACTGATCTACATCGGACCAGGTTTTTGCGACTTGCCGCGAGCTGCCATCAAACCGGTGAATGGCAGATAATTCGAAATGAACCGCAGAAATAAAATTCTTCGGAGAAGTCATATACTTTTCCTCCCTGAAAGCGGGAATATCTTTCATCCCTAATTTCATTAAGGTGCAATCTGCTTTTCCACCATCGAAAGAGGTCAAACAATCCTTTATCACTGACCTGTTATTTTCCGTCAACTTTAAATATCCAACAAGAGAAATATTATAATCAAAATTAGCAGGAATTCGCGCCCAATATTCACTGTACATTTTGGGAATATCACTTTGAAAATCCCATCCGCGAAAATTATATACAAAAGGAGACGATAAGGTATAAGATACCTCTATGACTGAACCGGAACGAACATTAGGGATCGTAAATTTTACGATGTCAGTATAACGGTCTTTGTTTTGTGTGAAAATGTTTTTTTGTTTAAAATCTGTTTCAGTAACCGATCCATTATCCATATTGAATGCGCTGCCTTTCACATTATATACTACTTCTTCTCTTGTACTTCCGGGTAGTTTATGTATTGGAATTACGAAATTGGCATGGTTCACTCCCTGATCATTTAACACTTTTATCCGTACATGATAATTGAAAATAAGGAAATTATCTTGCGAGTTATCAATATAAGTGTTGCCAAATTCTTTCAGAACGACCGCATTGGCAGCGCTGTCTTTGTCGTACTTTGTCATAAAGAAATCTTCTTTAGGAATCTGCCCAAAAGAGAAATCACCGTCCTGAGCAAAGAGAGAAAAGGAGGATGATAAAAAGAGGATACCAAGTAAAATCGTTCTCATATAGCATGATTGACAAAAAAATTAATTTTTCATGGTTTTATAAAATTCGTGAATGCAATCGCTCAGCCGCTCAAGATCTTCCTCCGTATGAGAAGCGTTCAAAACAATTCTCGCCATCAAAGGATCTTTTTCAGATGGATATCTGAAAGCGGACAATAAAATATGATATTGAAGGCAGTAATCGTATAATGCAGCTTCCTGAATGCGATAAGAGGGAAGTTTGCTGTCATGATGTACAAAGGGAATATTCTCCATTTTTTTGTCGAAGGAAAAAATATTTTCTTTCAACAGTGCAAGCTGCTTACCAAACAGATCGGCGCTTTTATTCCATGCATAAATAAATACTGGCGACATTCCGGTTGCCGCGGTAAAATGAGACATTTTTTTAATAGTTTCAATATCGCCTTCCTCACCAGAGATTGCCCCCCCTTCACAACTAAATGCCTTCGCAAGAGAATAACAAATAAGATAACGAATATTAGATTGTTTTGGAAGGGAGGATATAATGCCTTTTCCACCGTCACCCAAAACACCCATACCATGTGAATCGTCAATCAACAGTCTTACGGGATTTTTAATCTTATTAAGCCATGAAAAATCATGCACCTCTCCCGTCAACGGATTCACAGATTCCATCACAATAGTAAATGCTTCTTTATCTTTGTCATTTACTTCATGTATGATATTTTCTTTCCATCCTTCAGTAGTTAATATCTGATGACCCTGGATATACAAAGAAGGATGAATTCCCGGACTGTACAATAACCGGCTATGCTGGGCTGAGAAAGAAGCCGCGGCCTGTGATGCCATATATCCGGAAGAAAAAGAAGCAGAAGCCTGTAAACCAAGGAATTTCGATAGTCTCTCCTCAAATTCTTCATATAATCCTGAACGGGTATTGCTGATACGGGAAGATGGAAAAACAGCGCCATATTTTTGAGCGCCTTCTAAAATCAGTTGGCTGAACTCAGGCATCGAAGTCATACCGAGATAAGCAAATCCGGAAAAGAATAAAAATTCCTTGCCGTTTACATAAGCTGTCCTGCCTGGTATTCCTTCTATATTTATCATAAATATTATTTTTCAGCTTTAAGATGCAAAGTCATGTTGAAATCAGCAATAAGCGTGTTAAAATCAAGATTATGCGCATTTATTTTCTGAATTTGTATTTGCTCATACATCTTACCGCCATGTAATGGGTACAATGAAACAGTTTGTCCACCCGTGTTAACATGATATTTTCCCGAGTCTAATTTTCCACTAAAAGAAGTTATAAATAAGCTATCAGATAAAAATTGAAACCAGGCATTTTTATAAAAACCGTTTTTAAGATCCTGAGCGCGATTATACGTTTCAATGTCAAAATTACCCGGAGCGGTTACATCATATACTTCCCATTTCTTATTCAGCAAAAGTTTCTCTGTTTCAGCTTTGCCGCAAGATGCCGTCATAAACAGAAAGGCGATGGATAGGAAGAAAAGAAAGGTGCTCTTCATCATAAGGCTTTTATGATTTATATTTCTCTTTCATTTCCCTGGTAAATTCCTGCGATTGATGCTTAGGCACAGAAAGATTTTGCCAATCTTTTCCTTTAATTGTTTTGGCAATACAAACGATCTGGCCTACATGATAGGCATAATGCGCTATTTGCCTGATCAAAGCATCCACAACAATCAGTTTCTCTCCCCGAATCGTAACAGATTTTTGCAGATCGTGGTCATTTAAAGAATGAAGGGTGTGTATCAGGCAATCCCAGCCTTCAGTCCATAGTTTAAGTGTCTCTTGTTTAGTCGCCGATCCTTCTTCAAATTCATCATCTCTTTTTCTCCAGCTTTTTTCGCCATCACTGGTTAAAAAGTCAGTGAAACGGGAAAGCATATTGCCATGCAGATGTTTTACAATGATGAAAATACTATTATCGTTCTCATCCCGCTTCCAATGTATTTGCAGATCATCCAATTGCTGAATGGCTTTTCCTCCCAATTCTTTGTAGGAAATAAATCGTTTCGTAATGATTTCCGTGATATTCATAACTATAAATTTAAAAATTTTACCTATTGATCATTTTGATCATTGAATGTTGAAAATTGCCCAAAGGGTTCCTTCGGAGATTATTGAACATTTAATGTCGTTTTCTGAATTGCATATTCAACTCCTTCATAGTTGAAATTCGTTACGGCTTTTTTATAACAGGTTTCTTCAAACGAATAAACATTCTCTATTAAAAATGAATACTCTAAATTAGCTCAGCTTAATTTCCGCAAAAATCAACAAATATCTACTCAAGCACAGGAAACCGCAAATCAGACATCACAAATCATACATCACAAATCATACATCACAGATCAGACATCACAGATCAGACATCACAGATCAGACATCACAGATCATAGATGTTTAATATCCGGCTGCACTGTCGTCTCCCCTGTCATCCGCCACTGCCACAATGGAATCAGGAGTCATTTTAATAACTTCTGTTCTTCCAATAGAGCCTCTTTCCTTAAAACTGTAACCCATTCTTTCCATTGCTTGTTTGACAGAATCAGGAAAGCCTTTTTCTACATAGACCACATCGGGTTTCCATTGTTCATGAAATTTGGGTTTATTCACTGCATCGCTGACATTTATATTAAAATCAAGGATATTCACGATAGTTTGAAACACAGAAGTGATGATGGTAGCCCCACCTGGAGATCCTATAACTAAATAAGGCTTATCATTCTTTAAAACAATAGTGGGCGTCATAGAACTTAACATCCTTTTACCGGGTGCTATAGCGTTGGCTTCTGTTCCCAACAGCCCGAACATATTAGGCGCTCCCGGCTTGGCGCTGAAATCATCCATTTCATCATTCAGAAAAAATCCGGCATGGCCTACTACTACCTGACTGCCATACAGGTTATTCAAAGTATAAGTAACCGCCACCGCATTTCCGGAATCATCCACCACAGACAGATGCGTAGTCTCTTCACTTTCCGGCGGAATGACACCTGCGCTGATACTATCACTCGGTGTGGCATAATCGGGATTATAATTGGTCATGCGTTGCTTCAGATAACTTTCACTGACCAATTCCTTCACGGGCACTTTTACAAAATCGGGATCACCCAAATATTGTGCTCTGTCGGCATAAGCCCTCCTTTCTATTTCCGTCATCAATTGCACAGACTTCACAGATTCAAAACCGTATTGATCCACAGGATAATTACTAAGCATCCCCAACATTTGCTGCAATACCACACCCCCACTGGATGGCAGCGGCATCGTTTCTATCGTATATCCCTTATAGTCAAACACTGCCGGCGTTCTTTCTTTTGCCTGATAATTTTTCAAATCCTGCAAAGTAATCATGCCATTACCACGTTGCATTTCAGATACTATTTTCTGTGCCGTCTCACCTTCATAAAAACCCGCCTGTCCGCTGTCTCTTATTAATTCAAGTGTATGCGCCAAATCTTTTTGCAGCAGGGTATCACCCGCATGCCAGTCACTTTCTTTTACAAAAACCGGCATGATTGTATTGTATTTCTTAAAGTCCTGCTGGTTTTCGTTCAACCAACGCGCTTCCGTAGCCGTAATAGCATAACCTCTTTCCGCCAGGTCAATGGCAGGTTGTATTAATTCTTTCATAGGAAGCTTACCATATTCTTTATGAGCAAGAAAAATGCCTGCAACCGTCCCGGGGACGCCCACGGACAAATCGCCATTGCGGCTTAGCTGCGGATCAGCATTGCCTTTCTTATCTAAATACATATCACGCGTAGCTTTTCCTGGCGCTTCTTCGCGAAAATCTATAGCCGTATTTTTTCCGTTTTTTAAATGAATCACCATAAATCCTCCGCCGCCGATGTTTCCTGCAGCCGGATAAACAACGGCCAGGGCTAATTGAGCGGCGATAGCAGCATCCACTGCATTCCCGCCTTTCTTCAATATCATGGCCCCTATTTCGCTTGCCAGCGGATTAGCGGTGGCTATGGCGCCGTGCTTTACGACGATTCGTTTTACCGGGGTATAATGATAAGGATTAATTTGTTGGGAACGGCTTGTTTGCTTGCAAGAGAGGATAGCTAATAAAAGAAGTAAAGCGGCAATTGATTTCATAAATGGGAATTAATATTTTCCAATTGAAAAATAAATCATGAGGCTAAGGTAATGATTATAGAGATTCTTAAATAGCCCATTAAAAATTATTTTAACTTATTTTTGCAGATTTCAAAAATCTTAAATAATTATATGCTCACCTTAGCCATAGATATGGATGAAGTTCTTGCAGATGCAGCAAAGAAATTAAAAGCCTGGTATTATCGGGATTACGGTAAGACATTCGAGGACGAAGAAGTCAAAGGCAAAGATCTGAAAGAAGCGGTTATTCCTGAACATTTTTCTTTATTCCGTAAGTACTGTAATACGCCGGGATTTTTCCGGGATCTGGAGGTAATGCCCGATGCACAGGAGGTTTTAAAAGAGTTGAATAAGCAATATGAAGTTTATATTGTTTCAGCAGCCGTTGAATTCCCCAATTCTTTGAAAGATAAATACGACTGGATTATGGAAAACCTTTCATTCATTACATGGCGGCAAATTTGTTTCTGCGGCAGCAAAAGTATTGTCCAGACAGATATCATGATTGATGACAGGGTGCGAAATTTCAAGGATTTTAAAGGAAGGAAATTATTATACTCCGCCCATCATAACATCTTTGAAACTAATTATGAACGGGTAAATAACTGGAAAGAGATCAGGCAATTATTATTATAAATACAAGTTGTCTAAAGGCTGAAATCGTACCTTTGCAGGGCTTATTTAAAATCATTATGGCGGAATTACAGTTTTACAATACACTATCCAGGAAAAAAGAAATTTTTGAAGCCCTGAATCCTCCTCATGTGGGTCTGTATGTCTGCGGCCCCACGGTTTCGGGAGAATCTCATTTAGGCCATGCACGGCCTTTTATTACTTTTGATGTCATCTATCGTTATCTGATACACTTAGGTTATAAGGTACGATATGTTCGCAACATCACGGATGCAGGCCATTTTGAAGAAGAGGGAAGGAAAGCTGAGGATAAAATTTCTCAAAAAGCGCTTTTGGAACGCCTGGAACCGATGGAATTAGTTCAAAAGTATTCAAACCTCTTTCATTGGGCCATGCAACAGTTCAATTGCCTTCCGCCCAGTATAGAACCTACCGCCACCGGACATATCATTGAGCAGATTAGTATGATAAAAAAGATCATGGAATTGGGATATGCCTATGAAGTGGACGGTTCTGTATATTTTGATGTAAGGAAATATGCAGAAAAATATCCCTATGGCATTCTAAGCGGCAGAAAAATAGATGATCTGCTGGAAACCACCCGTAACCTGGAAGGACAGGATGAAAAACGAAATAAAGCAGATTTTGCTTTATGGAAAAAAACACCGCCGGAACACATTATGCGCTGGCCAAGCCCGTGGGGAGAAGGCTTTCCCGGCTGGCATATAGAATGTTCAGCCATGAGCAGCAAATACCTGGGAAAGCAATTTGATATCCACGGTGGCGGAATGGATCTGCAATTTCCACATCATGAATCTGAGATAGCACAGAGTACGATTGCTTTAGGTAAAATGCCCGCTCGTTATTGGGTTCACAACAACATGATTACCATCAATGGCAGAAAGATGGGAAAGAGTTATAATAATGTCATCAAGCTGAGTGAATTATTCAGCGGGAACCATCCTTTGTTAGAGAAAGCATACAGCCCGATGACCGTACGCTTTTTTATTCTGCAAACGCATTATCGCAGCACCCTGGATTTTTCCAATGAAGCCCTGCAGGCTGCAGAAAAAGGCTTAAACCGGCTTTGGAGTGCTTATGAAATATTGAAAATGTTACCTGAACCACTGCACACAACAGGAGAAAATAAAGGCCTGAATGAACAAATAGAAAGGTGGTGTCGTGAGTGTGATGATTTCATGAAGGATGATTTCAATACAGCAAAAGTACTTGCTAATTTATTTGAATTAACGCCCATTATTAATTCGCTGAAAAGTGGCCAAATTAAACCAAATGAGCTAAGTAGCAATACGTTCGCTTTACTTAAAAAAACATGGAAAGAATACCTGGAAGACATCCTTGGATTAAAAGAAGAGAAGAGCTTACAAGATGATAAATTAGCAGGAGTGATGGGTTTAATATTGAATATCCGCAAAGATGTACGCAGCAAAAAAGATTATGCTACATCGGATAAAATAAGACAAACGCTTGAAAGTGTGGGCATTACCGTGAAGGATGAGAAAGACGGGAATACAAGCTGGTCTGCTAACTAAATAAATAGGGATTACTCTCCATTCTCATGGCACTAAATCATCATTACCGTTTGTCCCTCGAATGGACAGGCAATGCCGGTAAAGGCACAGGGGATATTTAGCCAGGGAAGTATCTGACACTATCACTCCCAGCGCCTTATTTACAACAGGACGAATGGCAAGTCTGCCTGGATTTGTTACTCCGCGTTATCAGGATCAGCCATCATTTTTATGCACTGCCAGGCTACAGCCCGGTAGTGCCCTGAGGAAATCATCCTAAAGCATCATACAAAAGAGTCGTGGCTAATGGAGGAGTAACCGAATTCTTCTGGCAGAAACTAAAGTCAAAGATTGACTCAATGAGGAAAAAAAACGAAGTATTAAATTTTCGCTATGACGAACATCTGGCTCATAGTAGGCGCCGGGCTGCCTTCCTGCTTTTCGAGGGTAATGGCAAAAGCCTGAACTGTACCTGATTCTACATTTTCCATTGCCACCAGGCCTTTATCATTAGCAGGATTATACATGCCGATGCTTACAGGCCTGCCATTGACGACAGCCCATAATTGATAAGCCTTTCCGGAAGGTGGAACCGGGAGATTGGTTTTACCCAAATAAGCATGACGGCTTTGAGGATCCCAATACACCGTTGCCAGCATACCCGGATGGGCCACCACCCCTTCCATCAGCACCGGTTTCATGGAAGGGTCCATGATAACATGCATACTTTGTTGCAGGTGCTCTACGCTGGTTTGTAAGGTCTGATTTTGAGTGAAAAGTTGTTTTTGGTTCAATGCCAATACATCATAACGGCCTCTATATTGTCTGTATTTACCAATAAAAATGCCATTCAATGCGATGCTGGCAATCAGCAAAATAACCGCGGCGACAGCCAGTTTTTTCCATTTATTTAAAGATAAAAGCAAGGCATTGGGTTGGGTGATTGATGTTATA
>SCQV01000582.1 GCA_004299085.1 Chitinophagaceae bacterium
ATTTCTGCGAAGCAGTGACGAAAAAATGGCTTCTTTGCCATTTTTTGTCAGGGTTAACCCCGACAAGCTATGCTTCGTCGGCCTTTCAGGCAGATTTTGCAGCCAACTGCAAAATCTGGGATAATTTGTTTGAAATTAAAATGGAGGCAAGCCGCCTTATGGAAAAAAGGATGACAAATCATCTCATTTTTAAAAATAGCGTTATTTTTAATGAGTGGAGCCTGTTAAATCATCATATTATTCAGATCAGGAATTACTGGAAAAATACAGTAAGGGGCACAATAATATGTGGGTAGGAGTGTTATTGGACCGCTACCTGCATCTTATTTTTGGTGTATGCATGAAATATCTTAAAAATCAGGAAGATGCGAAAGATGCCGCTCAGCAGATTTGCCTTGAAGTATTAAAAATCCTCCCCAGGCACCGGGTTGCTTATTTTAAACCATGGTTGTACCAGGTAGCTAAGAATCATTGCCTGATGGAATTAAGGCGGTCCGGGAGAATGAATATATTACCACTTTCAGCAAAAAATGAAATGGGAAATATCGGCGAGCAGAATACAAAGGCTGATCTGATGATGGTAGAAATAAAGGAGGCTCACCTGCATCAGGCGTTGGAACAGCTAAATGAGGCGCAGCGAACATGTGTTAATTTGTTTTATCTTCAGGATAAAACCTACCAGGGAGTATCTGAGGAAACGGGATTTTCCATGCTGCAGGTAAAAAGCCACATCCAGAATGGAAAAAGAAACCTGAAAACGATTATTCAACGGATGGAAAAAGAGGAAAATCGGCAGGAGACAAAAAAACATTGATTTTCATGAAAAAAAACATATCCTCCATATTTGATGAATCCGGTTGTCTGGGCGAAAGACAGATGATGGACTATCTGCACGGGCGGCTGAATGAAAAAGAAATGCATGCCTTAGAGGCACACATTGCAGACTGTGATTTTTGCAATGAGGCCCTGGAGGGGTTGATGCAGGTAAAAAACAAGGAGCAGATTCCGGTTATCGTCAAACAAATTCATCGTCAGGTTCACCGTGATTTGAGAGCACGCCGCCTGCGGAGAAGAAAAGTGAAGATGTACATCGGGCTTTCTTTCGTTGTCATCATTATCCTGGTTATCCTGCTGATTGCCTTCCTGGCGGAGTATTATACTATAAAGTAGCCTGCTGTTGTGTTTTAGGGATTTCTACCGTCAAAGTCATTTCTTTTTTTCCACGAATAACAGTGGCTTTAACGCTTTTATCCTGAGAGTGATTCTGCAGCTCAGAAATTATATCGTCCACGGCAGTTACTTTATGGCCTGCAAATTCAGTTAAAATATCACCCGGCTCAAAACCCGATTTAGCCGCCTCTGAACCCGGCTGAACACGAATCACATCCACTCCTTTCTCATCACTTCTGTTCTCAATCGTCATGCCCAGATGGGGCGCATTATTATTCATGCCCTGATAAAGGAACGGATGAGATTGCCTGAATTGTTGCATGAAATTTCTCAGGTCGGGACGGCCGAACGGCTGATGAAATTGGTCAAAAGGCATCTTGAGTGCATAATGTGTGCCTCTGTTGTCATTCTGCCCAAGCTTTACGGCTGTTTCATGAATTTGACCCTCACGCTTGTAAGTGACCTTCACTACAACGCCTGGAGAAAACCGGCCTATTTCATCGCTCAGATCTTGCGCTGTATGAATTTCATCATCATTTATTTTTACGATGACATCACCACTTTTCAGCCCTGCGCTATCGGCGGGAGTACCTCTTTCCACCATATCCACTCTGGCGCCTTCCACCGAATCGCCCGGTAAGGTCAGCACACCCAATAACGCCTTGTTATGATCGGAGAGCTGTGGCGCTTCTGAAAAACTAAAATTGTGAGAACCGCCATTGTCAAAAGGAGAAATGGATTGATCAAAGCCGTAAGTCTCAGCATCATTGCCTGAAGATTTTTTTCGAATCACTTCAATATTACCTTTCACATCTTCAGGTTTTTTACCATTAATAAGCACCTTATTCCCATTTAACTGAATAGTGAGCTTTTGCGGAAATTCTCCCTTTTTACGAATAATAATTTCTTCGTTTTGCTGACTATCCGACTGATCCTGTGCGATGGCATTCGTTGTGAAGAAAATGCCGGCCAGTAATAATGAAGAAACTGCCATATATTTTTTCATGGATATATTTGATTTTGAATACAGTTACAAATTTACAGCCGTATCTTCCTTGTTGCGGTTAGGAAAAAGTTAAAACAAACCGCCAGACCGATAAGGGAATGTTAAATTATTACAAAACAGAGAAAGGAATAGTTCAGGTGGGCTTTCTGGGCAATATTTATATACATTTGCCGCCGGATCCGGTGTACTTTTTGCTGAAAAGAATGGTGAGTTTTAGTAGCTGTTTTGCTCATTATACAGACATTATTTATTTGAAAAGATTCAAGGATGATGACGGATTTAATCTGTTTTAAATCGTGTATGCTTTGTAGTACCCAATAAAGGAAAACCTTTTATAAAAAACATCACTATATGAGAAAAAAGATTCTTTTTATTCTGCCGGCAGTTTTATTTGCGCTCTTAACTGCTGCAGGTAATTGCAGCGCCCAGACAGCCGATTCTACTGTTGCTACTCAATTTATTTCGCTGAACGATCAGGGCAAATATACAGAGGCTGCCAAGCTAATGGCGCCTTCTTTTCTGGCTATGGTTTCCCCCGATAATCTGGAAAAGATCTGGCATTTCCATGTAGATCCCCATGGGAAGTTTCATGGGGTCGTTTCAGTAAAGCAAATGCAGCAAGGTAAGATTTTTGCGGTGTTTCCCACCTGCCTGTATGACAAAGGCGATATTACTTTTGCCTTCGCATTTGATGACAATCATCAGATTGCGGGTTTTCACGTGGATACCATAGCGCCTGCCGGCGATACAACGCCTGCCCCCAAAGCGATCTATGAGCCGGCCGGTCATGCTGCAAAATCTTTTGACGGACATTAATAAAAAAGAGTTTTGGAAAAACAAAACTTTCTTTTTTACTTTGTATTTAGATACTTGTCTAAATATATAAATGATGGATCTGGCGTTTAAGGCGTTGAATGATGAAACACGCAGGGAAATATTAAAATTATTGAAGAAAAGGGATCTGACCGCGGGTGAAATTGCGGATCATTTTGATTTCAGCAAGCCTACTATTTCTCATCATCTGGATTTGCTTAAGCAGGCACATTTAGTGGCTGCTGTAAAAGAAGGACAGTTCATCTTTTATTCCCTCAATACCACAGTTTTGGATGAGATTATTCAATGGATGGTTCTGCTTAATTCAAAATCTAAAAAGAAAACGAGATGAAAATATTTAACCTGAAACGTGAATGGATACTCTGGATCATTATTCTTCTTCCGGTGATATTGTATTTATTTTTGTTGCATCAACTGCCCGCGCTGATCCCCGTACATTATAATGCAGCGGGTAAGCCGGACACTTATGCATCCCCCGTTAAGTTTTTGACGAATCTCGTCCCCGAGAATATGGTCTTATATCTCGTATTTTTAATTTTGCCCAGAATAGACCCCAAGAAAAAAAATTATTTCTTTTTTACCAGGGCGTATTTCTTTATCCGTTTTGCAGTACATTTTTTCCTATCCGCACTTGCCTGCATTTCTTTATTGTCAGCTACCGGGTGGAAGCTCAATGTTCCCAGGTTGGTTACTCTCGGCGTCATGATTTTGTTTTCTATTCTTGGGAATTATATGATAAGCATCAAGCCCAATTGGTTCGTAGGGATTCGCACACCGTGGACGTTGAGCAATCCGGAGGTATGGAGAAAAACGCATATATGGGGCGGGCGATTAATGTTTGTTACAGGGATTATTGGTTTTGTCTTAATCCTGATTCTTCCTCCTTCTGCCTCTTCCGTGGTTGTATTCGTCGCAGTGGGCCTACTCGTGTGTTTCGCTTTTCTGTATTCATATATCTTGTTTAAAAGGATGCCGGAAGAAAATACAGGTGAAGTTTAATTTTTAAAACGAAGATTATGAAACGAGTACTAACGGCTGCTATAACAATCGCGCTGCTGCTTTTCATCATTGGCAACAGCTTTGCACAAACTCCCGATACCATATTGGCAAAAAGATTTATTGAACTAAATAATAGAGGGAAATTTGAAGAGGCCAGAGCCATGTTTGCCCCTTCCATTCAGCCTCAGCTTGGGAAAGATATTTTACGAGAGGCCTGGGAACAATTTAATCATCAGTTTGGCAGATATATCCGGATTGCAAACATGGAAGTAGTGCGTGCGGATACTTTCCGTCACGTACGAACTATTTGTGATTTTGAAAAAGCAGACGTAACTTTTAGTTTTACTTTCAGCGCTTCTTCCCATGAGCTATATGGGTTTATTATTGAGGGCGTAAAAAACAAAGGCGAAAAGGCCGGGAAGCCGGTTCCTTTGGCAAACGCTCATTCCATTGACACTTCTGTAGCGGTTGACGGCGGAAAGATATATGGTACTTTGCTGATCCCTGACGAAGAAAAAAATTATCCTGTTGTATTGATCATAGCAGGTTCCGGCCCTACTGACCGGAACGGGAACAGCACTTTAGGAGAAAAATCAAATATGTATCTGATGCTGGCGGATTCTTTGGCAGCATACGGGATTGCCAGCTTCCGGTATGACAAAAGGTACCTGGGAGAAAGCACGGATTTTCTGCCTTCGGATATTTCGCATATCAGCTTTGATGATTATGTAAATGATGCAGTTGACATTATCCGCTTTCTGCAAAAAGATCCTGAGTTCTCCAAAGTTATCATTGCCGGACATAGTGAAGGTTCTTTAATCGGAATGATAGCTGCACAGAAAACGAAGGTGGATGCTTATATTTCTTTGTCAGGAATGGGAGAAAATTTTGGAAAAATATTGGAATGGCAATTGGATCAGCAACCTGGAATAAACAAAGATACGGTCAAGAATATATTAGACAAAATAAGCAGAGGGCAGATGGTGGAAAATGTTCCTTCCTCTCTGCAAACTTTGTTTCTTCCCTATCTGCAGCATTATATGTTCACTGAAATGAAATATGATCCTGTTCAGGAAATTAAAAAGCTACATATACCCGTCTTAATTGTGAACGGAACGACTGATCTCCAGATCACTGTTAAACAGGCCGAATTGTTGCATCAGGCTAAACCGAACGCCGAATTGGCTATTATACCGGGCATGAATCATATTTTAAAAGATGCACCTGAAGACCGGGCAGAAAATCTGACCACTTATAATAATCCTGATCTTCCGTTAAATAATACACTGGTGGAAAAGATGATCCGGTTTATAAAGGGACCCTCTAAAAACTAATTTTTTTGATATCTTTTTACCACTAAATGCACAAAGTTCACTAAGCTAAAGGGGTTTAAAAATCAGTTTTTATTAGATGCTCCCTAAACTCAGTTCCATCACATAGTCGTTCATAAAATAACCATTCCCGATATCATTATTTTCTTCCCGCACGACCTGAAATCCAAGCCTCGTATAAAAATGAGCCGCTTTATTATGCCTGTTGACATTGAGCTGTAAAAAAGATTGCTTATTTTCTTTAGCCCGCTTAATTACTTCCATGATGAACAGCTTTCCAAGGCCTTTACCCTGAGCAGCAGGGAGTAAATAAATTTTATGCAGCTTAGTGACGCCTTCCACGATATTGAGCTGATAAGAAGCATAACCCACTGCCTTATTTTCTTCGTTAAGCAAAAGGAAATGACATCCTTCGTCCATTTGTTTTTCTAAGGACAGAATGCTGTACATCCAGTTCAGCATATAGGCTATTTGTGCATCTGCAAGAATTCCTCCGAATGTTGTTGGCCAGATACGATAAGCCAGCTTATGAATGATGGATAATTGTTCGCGGGAAACATCCGTAATAGTCATCGTTATAGTTCAATAATTACTGTATTCGATTCTTTTATAGGAGAAAAATCTTTATCAGCAGTGAGAAATGGGATATTCAATGAAATGGCCGATGCGGCGATAATAGCATCTGGTAATTTTATTTTATATTTTCTCCGTAATTGAATAGTAAATTCTTTTATGGCAGATGTTAAACCAGAGATATTCAAGAAGGCAAGGAATTTAGTTGCAGTGTTGTAATTATCCACGGTTAGCTTTTTGTGACTTAATGGTTCTATTTCACAAATAACAGAAGTGTATAAATCTTTTGCTGCAAGGGTCTCTGCAACTTCCTCTCTTCCTTCTAAAAAATAAATCAGAATGTTTGTATCAACGAATAAATTATTCCCATTCATTGCGAATTTGCTTTTGGTATTTGAGTCCGTCACCAAAAACCCCCTTTAATGAACCATAATAATCTGCAATAGTCTTTTTTTCTTTCCTGCCTTTATCAGGCACGTTTTGTCTGCTTCCTCTGGCTGTCAGAGATAATTTTGACATTTGTTTCTTGATCTCGGTATTTGATGCACCCTTTCTTATAGAGAATTAGCATGTCCAAAGTTAATGAAAATCACCTGACGAAAAAAATTTCGTACTTTTCCTGCTGAATTTAAAAATCATATTCATGACACGAGGAGCCATCTTGATTATAACCATGACAGCCTTTTCTTTATTTGCCTGCAATCAATCTAACAAATCAACCGAAAGCTCATTTTCTTCCAATCCTTTATTGGCGGTAAGCAACCTGCCGTTTCATGCACCTGCATTTGATAAAATCAAGGACAGTGATTTTCTTCCGGCCTTTAAAACCGGAATGCAGGACCAGATGGATGAAATACGGAAAATTGCAGACGATACGGCTGCGCCAACCGTTCAGAATACTTTAGTTGAAATGGAAAAAAGCGGGCAGAAGCTGGCTTATGTGGAAGGTGTATTCAACTTGCTGACCAGCGCCAATACAGATGATGTATTACAAAAAGTAAATGATGAAGTTTCGCCTTTACTGGCTGCCCATCATGATGCCATTTATCTGAATGAGAAATTATTCAGCCGGGTAAAAACGATTTACAACGAAAGAAATAGTCTTCAGTTGGATTCTGCCGATTTAAGATTGACCGGATATTATTATCAGAAATTTGTGATGGCGGGCGCCAATCTTTCCGATTCAGATAAAGTGAAGCTGAAAAAGCTGAATGAAGAAAACGCCTCGCTGAGTACAAAATTTACCAATCAATTATTGGCTGGAACAAAAGCAGGCGCTTTAGTTGTCAGCGATACTGCAGCATTGGATGGATTATCACAGGCGCAGACAGATGCTGCTGCGGATGCTGCCAAAGCACGCGGATTAACCGGTAAATGGCTGATACCTTTACAAAACACCACGCAGCAGCCCGATCTTACCTTGCTTACTCACCGCAACACGCGTAAGGAGCTTTTTATGAATTCATGGAACCGTTGCGAACGGGGTGATTCCAATGATACACGTGCAACCATTGAACGGCTTGCCGGGATCCGTGCAGAAAAAGCGCAACTGTTGGGATTCCCTGATTATGCTGCGTGGGTATTACAAAATCAAATGGCTAAGACGCCGGCTACCGTAGAAAATTTTCTTAATCAACTCATCCCGCCTGCCACCGCCAAAGCAAAAGAAGAAGCGTCTGATATTCAGGCATTGATTAACCGGCAACATGGAGGCTTTCAATTAGAGCCGTGGGATTGGAATTTTTATGCCGAACAAATACGGAAACAAAAATATGATTTGGATGAAAATGAAATCAAACCCTATTTTGTTTTAGATAGTGTATTGGAGAACGGCGTATTCTATGCCGCCAACCAATTGTATGGACTTACTTTTAAAGAACTGCATGATTTACCTGTTTGGCAAAAAGATGTGCGGGTGTTTGAAGTGTATGACAGAGATGGATCACCGTTAGGATTGTTTTATTGCGATTATTTTAAACGAGATAATAAATCGGGGGGGGCATGGATGGATAATATTATTCAACAATCTAAATTGTTAGGAAACAAACCGGTCATTTATAATGTTTGTAATTTTTCCAAACCTGTGCCGGGGCAGCCGGCGCTGCTTACATTTGACGATGTAACCACCATGTTTCATGAATTTGGCCATGCCTTGCATGGCTTTTTTGCCGATCAGGAATATCCAAGCCTTTCCGGCACGCAGGTGGCACGTGATTTTGTAGAATTTCCTTCTCAGTTCAATGAGCATTGGGCATCCTATCCGCAGGTGCTGGAACATTATGCAAGGAATTATAAAACCGACCGGCCTATGCCGCGGGCTTTATTAGATAAAATAAAAAAAGCTGCCGCTTTTAACCAGGGCTATGATTTGACGGAATTATTGGAAGCTGCAGAATTAGATATGCAATGGCATACGCTTCCTGCAAGTGCACCCTTGCAAAATGCCGATTCTTTTGAGGTTGCATCGTTGAAAAAAACGAATCTGTATTTACCGCAGGTTCCGCCGTGCTATCGCTCAAGCTACTTTTTGCATATTTGGGCGAATGGTTATGCATCCGGATATTATGCATATTTATGGACAGAAATGCTGGATGACAATGTGTATGCATGGTTTATGCAGCACGGCGGACTTACGCGCACCAACGGGCAACGGCTTCGTACTATGATTCTATCGAGAGGTAATACCGAAGATTATAATGTGATGTTTCGTGATTTCTGCGGTCATGATCCGGAGATTGG
>SCQV01000058.1 GCA_004299085.1 Chitinophagaceae bacterium
CGAACCCAACCGCCATCAAGCCAGAGAATGTCCACCTTGCCATATTCTCCGCCTAATAATTCTTTTATCTGGTTGTAAGTATAATCTTTAAACCTCTGCCAGCGTTCGGGATATTTCGCCTCATCATAATTTGGGAAACGGTCAAGCGGCGGAAAATAAGGCCACCAGAAATCAGGAGAATGCCAGTCCGGCTTGGAAAAATAAGCACCGATGCCAAACCCGTCTTTGCGAAAAGCTGAAAATATTTCTTTGGTCACATTGGCTTTCGGATTGGTATGAAAGGGGCATTCAGGACTGGTGATCTTATAATCAGTCTGATGCGTATCAAACATACAAAATCCATCATGGTGTTTGGTGGTAAAAACCACGTAACGCATACCGGCTGCTTTGGCGGCGGCGGCCCATTTATCCGGATTAAATTCTGTAGGATTAAATGTTTTCAACAGGTTTTCGTAATTGGACAGGTAGGTAAAATAATTTTCCGATCCGTGGCCATGCCGTTGTGTCCAGCCTTCATCTTCAGGGCAGATGCTCCAGCTTTCCACTACGCCCCACTGGCTATATGCGCCCCAATGCATTAACAATCCGAATTTCAGATCCTGCCACCAGGCCAGCTTTTGTTGCACTAAAGGGTCTTTTGGCGGAATGTAATCCGTGCTTTGTCCGGAAGCTGCTATGCTAATCAGTAAAATCGAGAAGCAAAAAAAAGTAATTTTTTTCATGCCTGAAAAGTACAAAGAAATTTGAAATGAAGGCCGATAGATTAATCCTGGAAACAACTAATCTGAAAGGCTTATTTCATAGAGCTATTCATCATCACACAGGCCACCAAACCGGCCGTTTCAGTTCGTAACCTGTTAGGTCCGAGAGAAACAGGGATGAATTGATATTTTCTTGAAAGCGCAATTTCTTCCAATGTAAAATCACCTTCGGGGCCAATTAAAACGAGCCTATTTTTATTCTCTTTTATTTCCTCTGCAAGAAAATGTTTTTCTTCCTTTTCACAATGAGCGATAAACTTGGATTCATAATCCGTTTTCTGGATCAGATCTCCAAAACTAACTTGTTCGTGTAAATAGGGCAGCCATGCCTGTTCCGATTGCAGCATAGCCGCCACAAGAACGTGTTGTAATCTGACGGTATTGAATTTTATCCTTTCCGTACGATGAGTGAGCAATGGGTAAATGTCTGTAATTCCTATCTCAGTGGCTTTTTCCAAAAACCATTCAATGCGCGAAATATTTTTGGTAAAAGATATGCCGATTCCAACCTTTGCTGGCGAGACAGGAACTTCCTTCATTTCCTGTATGCTGACAAGACATTCCTTTTTTGAAGCCTTTTCGATAATACATTCAAATAACTTCCCTATACCATTCGTGAGCATAATGATATCCCCTTCTTTTTTGCGAAGGACTTGTACACAATGCCTGACGGAGGTTTCGTCTAACGAGTAATGGGAATCTCTTTCGTTTAAATCTGCCGCGTAAAAAAAAGGAATATTCATGTGAGAAAAAATAAAGCGCCTGCTAAGTATAAAGAATCAGGAAACCCTTATAACCTTAGTAGAATAGAAATTAAAGAAATCCTGAACCTTATTTGCTCGTTTAATATGGAATTCATAAGATTAAAATAATGAGTCCACTATGAAAAGTACGCTTTACCAATTTTGCCACTCCTGAAGGAGCCCTTGGGGCGAAGACACGAGGGCACGGAGTTTCACAAAGACCTGTAAAACAGGCAATTATACTTAGTGTTTTCTTTGTGACCCTGACTGCCGTCAGGCAGGTTTGAGCCTGCTTTTGTCGGTAGGCAGGCCTTTGTGGCATTTTTCGACTTTTCAAATTGGGCACAATAAAATGTAATAAGGTTGAATGACTTTATAAATAGCTCGTTTCTACTAAGGTCTTTTAATGTGTATTACAAAAATAGCATACAGAGTTAAATTATTTTTTCAGCCGATATCATTGTTTACGTAATCATTAATTGAATTATGTATTTAGCTCTCGTGGCTTAATGAATACAGGGCTTTGCCTCAACGACCTTAGAAAAATGACGTTAAGAAATTTGCGATAATGGAGCGTTAACGGAAAATGTGATTGGAT
>SCQV01000583.1 GCA_004299085.1 Chitinophagaceae bacterium
TTTATACCATTAATCGTAGGTTTGTTCGAAGCCAACAACGAATCTATGCTCATTTTATGAACTACTCCGCCGGGGCCAATACTTAACAAGGCTGTATCCGCTCCAAAAGCATTCATAAGGTTAGTCATCATAACACTATCCTTCATCACGAAAATATTGGAGACAGTTGAAGTGCCGTTATTAACTGTAAACTTGTTGGCAACATTTAAAGAATCATTTACCGTAAGGGTGTCAATTTTTGCCACTCCTGAATATAATTTGTTCACTCGTGCCAATACCGCATTTAAGCTATCCAACATGTTGATAACCCCGGTTGGGGCAATAATCACACTTGGTATCCCGTTAGTACCTATTTTCAAGGTGTCGCCTGCAGAATTAAGTCCTAGAAAAGCGCTGGTATCAGTTCCCGCAGCTTTGGTCAAACTATTACCACCTAACTGGAAGTACTGGTTTTCATTATTGGAGGTCAGTATCCTGTTCCAATAGCCATTCTTTCTTATATAAAAGTTTTTATCAGAAAGCTGATACATGATCATACCTTCCGCACCGGCAGATGGAGTTTCTCCATCCGGCAAGGTCGTTTCACCTGCAATGATTAGATTCACTTGTGCAGTATCTCCCTGTGTCAGCCTTAGAGCCTGGTTGTTGCTTTCCAGTTCAAGAATAGAAGCGGGTTGAATTTGTGTCGGATGATTTCCGATCTTCATCTGGGCGCTGGCCTGTAGAAAGGCGAAGGCGCCGAAGAATAAGGTGAGTAATAAGTACCTTATTCGTACCATGTGTGTCATAGGTATGGATTTTTGTTGTTAAAAGTTAAAAGGAAATAGAACAATTTATTTTTTATGATTCAAAATAAAAAAGCTCATTAATTTTAGGTTTTTCAAAAATCAATGACCCTTCGGCCACACACAACGCAGCAGTCATACCACAATAAGGCTTTTTATAAGTCAGTCATAAAACACTTTATTTCGAAATGAGAGACAAATGTATAAAGATATTTGAGAATGTAAAATATCTTACAAAGAATTCTTTTGAAGGCTATACGTAGTGTAATCTTGCCTCTGTCATATAATCGGCATAAGTTCATTAGCTTTTTTTATGGCCTATCTGAAATAATACAAGAAGAATGGCAGTATTAAAAAGCTGCCGGAAGACGGCTTGCATGGAATTTAATTCTCATTGGCCAAAAATTGATTGGAGCTGGAATTTTCTAAAAAGAAAATAGGAGGCTTACTGATTTTCCTGCGGTTATACGTGCGTTTTGCAAATCCTGAATATAATTTAACCCTGCCTGCCGTTAGGCAAGGTTGGCGAAGCAATTGAAGTCATCACCAAAAACAAAAAGACTATCGGTATTGAAGAAATGATTTTGGAAAGAGCCAGAAAAGAAGGACTCGAAATGGGGCTTGAAAAAGGTCTTGAAAAAGGCATTCAAAAAGGGAAAACTGAAAGGCAAAGCCAAGGTAGTTTCCAACCTCATCCTGAAAATGGGCATGACCGATGCACAAACTGCTGATATTGCCAGAGTTTCTGTGGATTTGTAAAGAAAGTACGTCGGAAGCTGAAAAAATAATTCCGGTCTTAATTTGGAAGACTGTTTTTGTTTTTATTTAGTCCAATCTTCTAACTCAATGCCGTTTATTCGATTAAAATGATTCGTATTATTAGTAACCATCATCAAATTATAAGTTACAGAAGTAACGCCGATTAATAAATCAAAGTCATCAATAGTAGTTCCTGCTTTTTGAAGCCTCGCCTTTTCCTTAGCATACATATCTAATGAATGAAAAATAGGAAGTACCTGCACTCCTGTTAAAAAATATTCTAACGTTTTTTTATTTTTTTCACGTTTTTGGCTTTTCTCAACACCAAATTTTAGCTCTGCCAACGTCATTTCAGAAATAAAGCAATTCTCTGCACCTGCTTTGTTAAACTTTTCATTAAGTGCAAATTTACCTTTCATATAAAAGATAGCAATATTTAAAAGATAGTAATATTCGTATCAATCAAATACTTTTTCAAAGTAATTCGATTTCTCTGTTAAATACTCTGCTGCTGCGGATATCGTCAATGATTTCTTCAGCAGATTTTTTAGAATCAAAAGCACCGAAGGCCTTGTTAAACATAGATTTTTTGCTGGTTATGTCCGTCTTTACAGAAGCAGTGAGCTTAGATATAAGATCTAGCTTATTGGTTAGGCTAAGATTGCCTAAAAGCTCAAAATATCCGTTCACTATTACAGTATCAATTTCAGATGTTTTCATAGCTTCAAATTTACAACAAAAAACGAAATGATTTTGTCTC
>SCQV01000584.1 GCA_004299085.1 Chitinophagaceae bacterium
ATTGAAAGTTGATCATTGAGAATTGATCGTTAGGTTTGACATTTTGCAATTCAGGATTTCACGCGATGCTTTGCTGTCTCCATTGACGGATAGTTTTTAATAATTTTTTCACGCGTTCTTTTAAAAACGGATGATGCTTATGAGTCAGCATTTCAGGCGATATAAGCCGCCCGCCCATGGAAGCTCCCAATATGCCTGTTTCTAACCAGGGAATAATGCCTGCGGCGGATGGTTCAATGCCTCCGGCCATAATGAATTGCATATCGGAAAATATTGTTTTTATGACACGAAAAGAAAGGGTGGTCTGTGATTCTCCCGGGAATAACCTCACGATGTTTGCGCCGTTTTTTTCAGCAGCCGCAATTTCAGTGGGGGTAGTACATCCTGGAATCCAAAGTATTTTTCTTTTCTTACAAATATCTCCTGTTTCCTTATCCTGGATGGGGCAAGAAATAAAATCCGTATTGAAGTGAATAAAAGTGTCTGCGGTGGCTGCATCTTTTATTCCTCCTGTGCCCAGATACATTTCCGGCAGGCTGTGATGAATGTATTTCTTTATAGAAACAAAATTTTCCATAGTTCTTGTACCATTGCTTATCAGCTCAAATACCCGGATGCCTCCGTCATAGCATGCTTTGATGACGCTTTTACAAATTTCAGGATCTTCATGATGAAACATGGGAATGATGCCTGTCTGACGTATTTTTTTAATGATATTTTTGGGTTCGGGTGCTTCCATAGGGGTGGTAATTTACATAAACTTTTTGGAAATACGATTCAAATTGTATCTTTAACGCCATTTTTATATTAAGATCATTTTTATTCCATCATCAAAATGGCAAAAGGTTCGGCCAGTACTATTGTTGATATAGCCAAAGAATTAGGAGTTGCTCCATCAACTGTTTCCAGGGCATTAAAGGATCATCCGTTTATCAGCCAGGAAACCAAAGATAAAGTAAAGAAAGTGGCTGCCAGGCTGGGATACAGGCGTAATGCGCTGGCCGCCGGGCTTCGGAACAGTCATTCTAATATTATAGGATTGATTGTGCCGCGTATTTCCATGTATTTTCAATCTGCAGTGATAACTGCCATTCAAAATACAGTTCACGGCATGGGATATGATCTGATAATCTGCCAGTCTAATGATTCTTATAAGCAGGAAATGGAGCTGGTGAATGCCTTATATGGTTCCAGAGTGGAAGGGCTGATCGTTTCATGCACCATGTACACTACTGATTTTTCGCATTTTAAGATTTTTACGGAAAATCAGATTCCCTTGGTTTTTTATGATCGCGTACCCAGGAATTTTCCTGCTTACATCATTCGCGGCAATGATTACGAGGGGGGATACCTCGGAGGAAAACATTTATTGGAAAGAGGCTGTAAAGATATTGCATTCATCAATGGAGTGCTTTCCTGTAATTTGTACCTGGACAGGCTGGAAGGTTTGAGGGCGGCTATGAAAGAAGCTAAAGTACCGTTGAAGAAAAATCGTGTTTTCTCTCATGAGCTTACTGTCGCCAATGCAGAAGAAACGTGTAAAAAGATTTTCAGTAGAAAACCGTATCCTGATGCGGTTTTTTGTGCTAATGATACTACGGCTATTGTAGCGCTGCAATATGCGAAAATGTTGGAGATTAAAGTCCCGCAGGAGTTTAAAGTATTGGGTTATTCCAATGACCCCCGCAGCGAAATTATTTCGCCGGCGCTTTCTTCCATAGAGCAGTTCCCGGCGGAAATGGGCGAGCGGACTGCCAAAGCAATGCTGGATTTAATTCATAAAAAAAATTATCCTAAAAAAGCCGTGGAATCTATCACACCGGCTAAATTAGTAAGCAGGGAAAGCACCTGAAGATTAAAAATCTTTACGAATAAGTTTTGCGGGAAGGATTAATTTTATACCTTTATGCAAACGTTTTCTTAAAAATTAAAACTACCTGCGTTAAAATGAATGCATTGGAACAATTTTCTTTAGAAGGTAAAGTAATTATCATTACAGGCGGAACAGGCGTATTGGGAGGCGCTTTTGCAGAGGCCATTGCCTCCGCAGGAGCTAAAGTGGTTGTGATCGGGAGAAATGAGGATAGGGCAAACGAACGGGTGCAATCTATTCAAACAGGGGGGGGCGTTGCGATGGCTGTTCTTGCAGATGTATTGGACGAGCAACAAGTACATAACGCCAGTGCTGCAGTATTGCAACGATGGGGAAGGATTGACGGACTTATCAATGCTGCCGGCGGTAATGTGCCCGGTGCTGTTGTTTCACCTGAGCAGAATCTTTTTTCTGTTAAAGCCGGGGACATAAAGCGGGCGGTTGATTTGAATTTATATGGGACTCTAATCCCCACCCAGATTTTTGCTGAAGAAATGGCGCGAAATAAAAAAGGAGTCATATTAAATATCTCTTCTCTGGCTGCTCAAAGGCCTTTAACGAGAGTCTTAGGATATTCCATGGCAAAATCAGCCATTGAAAGTTATACGCGGTGGATGGCGATAGAACTTTCCCAGCGCTACGGGGACGGGATGCGTATAAATGCATTGGCGCCGGGAGTCTTCCTGACGGTGCAAAACAAGAATTTGCTTTTGAATCAAGATGGCAGCTATGCTGAAAGGACTCAAAAATTTATAACCCATACTCCCTTTGGACGTTTGGGGTTACCAGAAGAGCTTACAGGAACTGTAATTTGGCTGATGAGCGATGCATCAAAGTTTGTAAATGGAGAAATAGTGTTGGTGGATGGAGGATTTAATGCTTATTCGGGAGTATAACAAGAAAAAAATGAATATTGCTCATTGATTATTGATTATTCAATGCCGTTTAGATAAGAGATAATATTTTAAGAAGGTCATGGTTCGACTTCGCTCACCATGACACTGTTGATGTCATCCAGAGTAGTTAATTTCCCGGAATACCGGGACAAGTCCTTTGAAAATGACAAGTCAAACTCCCACAAAATCACAACAGAGAGTGCTTTGTGAACTTTGTGTCTTTGTGGGAAATTTTGCACAGTTATGAAATTTTAAATGATTAGTCTTCAACAGCTTACGCTGTATGTCATTGGCAGCGAAGTCGAAGGGTGGCTAATTTCCTTGACTAAAAGACATTAATTGAACATTGTATATTGAATATTGCATCTTGCTCAAAAGGCTCCTTTGGAGAACATTGAGCATCGAATATTGAATAAAGAATAACGAACAAGAAATGACGAATAACGAACAGGCCTTTGTCTGCAGGCAAGGGATAATGAATTATTGAACAACACATATTATTTGATATCCAAAAATTTTATATAGATGTTACTTCAGACATGGCGTTGGTACGGACCGGAAGACACAGTAAGCCTGCAGGATATTAAACAGGTAGGTGCTAAAGGAATCGTGACTGCTTTGCATCAGATCCCACACGGAGAAGTGTGGACTGTTGAAGAAATTCAGGGACGGAAAGATCAAATAGAATCTGCCGGATTAAAATGGGACGTAGTAGAAAGTGTGAATGTGCATGAAGATATTAAAACGCGCAGCGGACATTATAAGAATTATCTGGAAAAATATAACCGGACTTTACGTAACCTGGCCGCGTGTGGTATCCATACGGTCTGCTACAATTTTATGCCTGTGCTGGACTGGACGCGTACCCAGCTTGATTATCAGGTAGAAGATGGTTCTAAAGCATTGCGTTTTGACTGGACGGACCTGGCAGCGTTTGACTTGTTTATTCTTAAGAGAAAAGAAGCAGCGCAGGAGTATAATGAGGAAACGAAACAGAAAGCAAACAATCGTTTTCTTTCCATGAATGAAGGTCAAAAGGATGTGCTTACAGAAAATATTCTGATGGGTGTTCCGGGAGAAAAAAGTGTTACACTTGATGATTTGTCAAAAAGCATTGAGACCTATAAGCATATTGGAAGAGAAGGCCTCAGGGAAAATATCCTTTACTTTCTGGAGTCCATTATGGACACCTGCGAAGAAAATAATATCCGGATGACCATACATCCTGATGATCCTCCAATTCCTATTTTGGGATTGCCAAGGATTGTAAGCTCATTGGAAGACCTGACATACCTTATGAAAGGTGTGGATAAGAAGCCCAACGGGATCTGTTATTGCACAGGTTCGCTGGGAGCAGGAAAGCAGAATGATTTAGTGGAGATTTTAAAAGCAGTTGGAGAGCGGGTTTATTTTGTGCACTTGAGAAATGTAACTAAAGAACCGGATAACAGCTTTTATGAAGCCAACCATTTAGAGGGAGATGTGGATATGTATGGTGTAATGAAAGAATTAGTTCATATTCAGCAAAAGAGGAAGGAGCCTATTCCCTTTCGCCCGGATCATGGTCACCAGATGCTGGACGATTTAAATAAAAAAACCAATCCTGGATATTCGGCTATCGGGCGGCTCCGTGGATTAGCTGAGTTGAGAGGACTGGAATTGGGAATAACAAAAGGGACGTGATGTTTAGTGTTTGGCGTTTAGTGTTTGAAGTTTGATATTTGTCATTTGTTATTTTATTCCATTTATCGGGAACGATTGCGTAAATAAATGTTTTATAGGCCTTGCGCAAGGCGCTAAAAGATAGTAATATTGACGAATAAATTATTGGGAGTAATGAAAGAAAAGAATAGTTTTATTGGAGAAGATTTTTTATTGCAAAATGAAATCGCAAGAAAACTTTACCATGAGTATGCGGCGCAGATGCCGATTATAGATTATCACTGTCATTTGCCGGTTCAGCAAATCGCGGAGAATTATACTTTTCAAAACCTGACCGATCTTTGGCTGCGCGGAGATCATTATAAATGGCGTGCCATGCGGGCACTGGGTGTTGACGAAAAATATATTACCGGCGGCGCTTCGGACGACGAAAAATTTTTACGCTGGGGAGAAATTGTTCCTTTAACGGTTCGCAATCCATTGTTTCACTGGACACAATTGGAGCTAAAAAATCCTTTTGGAATAACCGATTTATTGAATAAAAACAATGCAAAGGAAATTTATGATCATTGCAACGAATTACTTCAACAGCCTGCATTTACAGCACAGGGATTGTTAAAGCATTTTGGCGCTCAGACAGTTTGTACCACAGATGATCCTTGTGATGACCTTCATTATCATGCAGCCATACAAAAAAGTAATCTTACCGTTAAAGTAATTCCTGCCTTCAGGCCGGACAAAGTTTTACATATAGCAGGTGGAAATGCATTTATAGAATACATTCAAAAATTATCCGGTGCCTCGGGTATTTCTGTGAAAGATATAGACAGCCTATTGGATGCTTTGCAGCAGAGAATAGATTATTTTCATGAGAGAGGAGGGAGGTTGGCGGATCATGGATTGAATTATATCCCTGAATTTACTGAAGAGAATAAAAAAGAAATAGACAATCATTTTAAGAAAGCATTAAAAGGGGAAGATACTACCGGGCTTTCAAAGCAGGCCCAGGATGATTATGCAGGATTCATTTTGTTTAACCTTTGCAGGATGTATCACAAGAATGGCTGGGTTCAACAATTTCATCTGGGTGCATTGAGAAATACCAACGTCGGTAAATTAAAAAAATTTGGCGCAGATACCGGGTTTGATTCAATCGGAGATTTTCCACAAGCTTCTTCAATGGCCACATTTTTTGATAAACTCGATCGAACAGGACAACTTGCAAGAACTATTTTATATAATTTAAACCCGGCCGATAACGAAATCTTTGCTACAATGGCAGGTAATTTCAGCGAGGGCCCGGTAAAGGGTAAGATGCAGTTTGGTGCTGCCTGGTGGTTTCTGGATCAGTTGGATGGTATGGAAAAACAGATTAACGCCCTGTCCAATATGAGTATTCTCAGTAGTTTTGTCGGTATGTTGACAGATTCGCGTTGTTTCCTTTCTTATTCCCGTCACGAATATTTCAGAAGGTTATTATGTAATATCTTTGGGAAAGATATGGAAGCCGGATTGATACCGCGAGATGAAAAATGGATTGGAAAAATTATTCAGGATATTTGCTATAATAATGCGAAGGAATATTTTAGGTTTGATAAATAATAATAATCAATAATCAATCAATGTCGTTTAGATAAGGATTTTGTCACCCTGAGCGTAGTCGAAGGGTGTTGTCAACGGCGCCATGGTTCGACTTCGCTCACCATGACAATTCCGTTTCCAATATTTAACTAAACGATATTCAATATTCAATAATCAATTAAATACTATATAACAATCAAACCATCAAACCATTCAACCATCAAACCATACAACCATCAAACCATCAAACAATCAAACCATCAAACAATTCAACCATATAGTTATGTTAAAAAAAGTAGTTACACTTGGAGAAATTATGTTGCGGTTATCCACACCTGGATATGAACGTTTTGTACAGGCAGACAGCTTTGATGTGACGTATGGTGGCGGTGAAGCTAATGTAGCGGTCGCACTTTGTAATTACGGATTGAATGGTACTTTTGTTACCAAAGTTCCGGATGGCGCTATAGGTCAGTCAGCCATTAATCATATCCGCCGTTATGGAGTGGACACACAGTTTATAGCGAGGGGGGGGAAACGTTTGGGAATTTATTTCCTGGAAACCGGTGCTTCCATGCGTGCATCCCAGGTGATTTATGATCGTGCCGGCGCTTCTATTGCCGAAGCCGAACTGGGTGATTTCGACTTTGATAAGATATTAGATAGTGCTGTATGGTTTCATACTACGGGCATTACACCTGCATTAAGCGATAAAGCGGCTGCACTTACTGAAGCGGCGCTGAAAGCTGCGAAGAAAAAAGGCATTACTACCAGCATTGATCTGAATTACAGGAAAAAATTGTGGAGTAAGGAAAAAGCGCGCGAAGTGATGACAAAGCTTTGCGAATATGTGGATGTCTGCATAGGAAATGAAGAAGATGCTGAAACTACTTTAGGATTTAAAAGTAAAAATACCGATGTGACTAAGGGACAATTAAACCTGGATGGATACAAGGATGTATTCAGGCAAATGAAAGAGAAGTTTAATTTTAAATATATTGCATCCACTTTGCGGGAGAGTCATAGTGCTTCCGACAATGGATGGAGTGCTTTATCTTACGATGGGAACGATTTTTATCACAGCCGTCAATATGAAGTGCGCATTGTGGATCGCGTAGGAAGCGGAGATTCTTTTGCCAGTGGTTTTATTTATGGACTAATCACAGGTATGAATATGCCGGATGCAACAGAATTTGGCGTAGCAGCTTCCGCATTAAAGCACACTATTCCCGGCGATCTGAATCATGCTACCTTGCCGGATGTAATGAATTTAATGAAAGGAGATGCTTCGGGCAGGGTGCAAAGGTGATTGGGTTATTAGTTATCGAGTATTGAATACTGGGCATTGAACATTGCCCAAAGGGCTCCTTCGGAGAATACTGAACATTGAATATTGAATACTGAACATTGAGCATTGAACATTGAACATTGAATATCGAGCATTAAACATTGAACATATATTAATTCACGAACTTTAAGCGCTAAACAAGTTTTAAAATGTCAGAGAAAGATAAATTACTGGAGCTTATTCCTGAGCAGGGTGTGCTACCTTTGTTCTTTCACAAAGATGCAGAGGTATGTAAAAATGTAATAAGGAACTTATATGAGGGCGGTATCAGGACCATTGAGTTTACCAACAGAGGTGCGGAGGCGTTGGAGAATTTTAAGATACTGCGTAAATTCTGTGATAAGGAGCTTCCCGAATTGCATCTGGGAGCGGGTACTATAAAAACGAAAGAAGCTGCGGAAGCTTTCGTGGAGGCTGGGACCGACTTTATTATAAGTCCCGGATTGGTGGAAGAAGTGGCAAAAGTAGGAGATGCTCATCAATTGCTTTGGATTCCCGGATGCATGACTCCTTCAGAGATAATTAAGGCGGAAAATAGGGGTGCTAAAATGATCAAGCTTTTCCCCGGCAGCTTATTAGGCCCTGGTTTTGTTTCTGCCATCAGGCCTGTTTTCCCCGATCTTTTATTCATGCCGACAGGAGGAGTGGATGTTGAGAGGGAAAACCTGAGAACCTGGTTCAAATCAGGAGTTTGTGCGGTAGGCATGGGTAGCAAATTAGTGAGCAAAAGCTTACTCGAAAAAAGGGCCTATTCCGAAATAAAGGAAATGACCCAGAGAGTATTTCAAACCATTTCTTTAGCCCGGAAAGACTTGTAATATGCCCGAAAAAAAGATTTCAGGATTCAGATGGCGTATCCTTGCCTTGTTATTTATGGCAACGACCATTAATTATATGGATCGTAGCATTATAGGGGTGCTGGCGCCTACTTTACAAGAGCATGTATTTCATTGGACCAATGCACAATATGGATATATCACAGAAGCATTTATGCTGGCTTATGCCGTTGGTATGTTGTTGATGGGGTGGCTTATTGATAAGTTTGGAACTAAGATTGGTTATACATTATCTATCAGTATATGGGCTATTTTCAGTCTGGCACATTCCTTTGTGACGGTGGCAATGGGTTGGATTGGCTTTGCCCTTGCACGTTTTGGACTGGGCATTGGAGAAGCGGGTAATTTCCCTGCGTGTATTAAAACAGTGGCGGAATGGTTTCCCAAAAAAGAAAGGGCGCTGGCGACCGGAATTTTCAATGCCGGTACCAACGTAGGTGCCACACTGATGCCGTTAATTCTCCCGTTATTTGTATTGAATGACGGGAAAAACTGGCGCTATTCATTTTATATTACTTTTAGCCTGAGTGTAATCTGGATTATTTTATGGTGGCGCACCTATAAACGTCCTGAAATACACAGGAAAGTGTCTGAGAAAGAATTGGAATATATCTTAAGCGATTCTGTAAAAGAGAATATTCAGAAAATACCCTGGGGTAAAGTGCTGCCCGTAAAAGAAACGTGGGCATTTGCCGTTGCCAAAATAACCGATTCGGTTTGGTGGTTTTATCTTTTCTGGGGCAGTATTTTCCTGCACGATAAATTTGATCTTCAGTTGAAAGGACTGGCATTGCCGCTGATCATCATCTATGTGATGGCAGATGCCGGCAGCATTTTCGGGGGATGGTTATCTTCTGCTTTTATTAAAAAAGGATGGGCTATTAATAAAGCGCGCAAAACCACTATGTTCATCTGTGCAGTCATTATTCTGCCGGTAATTTTTGCTACGCAAACCAATGATCAGTGGATTTCTGTACTATTGATTGGGCTGGCAGCCGGTGGTCATCAGGCATGGTCTGCCAATATTTTCACCTTAGTGTCTGATGTATTTCCTAAAAAAGCCACGGCTTCTGTTGTAGGAATAGGAGGTATGATTGGGGCAGCAGCGAGCATTATTGCCTTTTTTGTATTAGGCCACATATTGGATAATAGCACAAAGACCGGATTCTTCTTTGCATTCCTGATTGCAGGCAGCATGTACCTGATATGCCTGCTGATTGTTCATCTCATCATGCCTAAGATGACGCCGCTGGACGATAATCTGAATCATATAACAAGCCCTGCAGGTGCTGAACCCGGTGCGGTGAAAGTATAATAGAAATTCACCGGTCCGGAAGCAGCTTTATTTTCTGATGCTAACAGCTCTTCATATTGTTTAGCAGCAAAGGACTATTTCTCAACTGGCGATACTGTAAGAGGAAGTCGGTTCACCATCATTTTATGATATTGCCCATGGCCGTTTTTAGCCTGATTATTGCATAAATAGAAAATAATGATAAAGTTGATTTTTTTGGTTTTATAAAAAATGTACCTTTGCACCGGATTTGAGAATCAACGGAAGGGGACAGAGGCTGTCTCCTTCTTTAATTAAGAGCCTAATGGATAAGGAGAAAATTGAGAAAGATATTGCCGGATGGACGACCGATGTTCTTGGTGAAATGCCTGATTATTTCCTCGTGGAGGTGAAAGTATCTCCAAAAAATGAGGTGAAAGTGTTTATAGATGCGGATCAGGGAGCTTCCATTGACAAGCTGGCTTCCATTAACCGGTCTTTATATAAAAAGATAGAGACGGAGGCATTATTCGGCGCTAACGGAAATTTTTCGATGGAGGTTTCTTCTCCGGGGCTGGATGAGCCGCTGAAAATGCTCAGGCAATATCAGAAGAATCTGCATCGTGCAGTGGAAGTGTTACAGCTTGACGGGGTAAAAAGTGAAGGGATTTTGCAGGAAGTATCTGAAACCGGTATAAAATTGGAACAAAGAAAAAGCAGTAAAAAAGAGAAACAAATAAGCATTATTGAAATTCCATTTAATCAAATAAAATTCACCAAAGTATCTGTGGTTTTTTAAAACAGCGAAATCATGGCAAGTATAAACCTGATAGAATCTTTTACAGAATTCAAAGAGGCGGAAAATATTGATCGCCCTACCCTGATGAAGGTATTGGAGGATGTATTTAAAACACTTTTACGTAAAAAATACGGGTCGGATGAAAACTTCGATGTAATTGTAAATACGGATAAAGGTGATTTGGAAATTATCCGCCGGCGCGAAATCGTGGAAGACGGCCAGGTGGAAGACCCGAATCTGCAGATAGCTTATTCGGAGGCCATCAAAACTGAACCTGACTACCAGGTGGGAGAAGAGGTGTATGAAGAAGTGGATATTTTTGAATTCGGAAGACGTGCAGTATTAGCCGCCAAACAGACCTTAAGTGCCCGTATAGGGGATTTGAAGAAAAATATTTTGTTGGCAAAATATGCTGACAGAGCGGGAGAAATCGTTTCCGGCGAAGTATATCAGGTTTGGAGGAAAGAAGCCTTATTGCTGGACGATGAAGGCAATGAGCTATTGCTGCCTAAATCGGAACAAATACCGTCAGATTTCTTTAAAAAAGGAGAAACGGTAAGGGCTGTGGTGAAAAAGGTGGAAATGAGAAATAATATGCCCGCCATTATCTTGTCCCGCACGAGTACTGAATTTTTAGGGAAATTATTAGAAATAGAAGTGCCGGAAATTTTTGACGGATTGATAGTGATTAAGAAAATAGTGCGCGAGCCGGGCGAAAGAGCTAAAGTGGCAGTAGAATCTTACGATGACCGTATTGATCCGGTAGGAGCTTGCGTGGGCATGAAGGGAAGCCGCATCCACGGCATTGTGCGTGAGTTGCGTAATGAGAATATTGATATCATTAATTTTACTAATAATACTCAATTATTGATTCAACGTTCTTTAACACCCGCCAAAATATCTCACATGGATCTGGATGCCGAAAATCAATATGTGGCCGTATATCTTAAGCCGGATCAGGTGTCTCTGGCTATTGGCAAAAAGGGGGTCAACATTAAATTGGCGCAGGAGCTTACCGGATACGAAATTGATGTTTACCGCGATGAAGATGACGACGAAGAATATGATATTGATTTAGATGAATTTTCGGACGAAATTGACGGATGGATTATAGATGAATTGAAAAAGGTAGGATGTGATACTGCAAGAAGCGTATTAAATTTGAGTGTGGAGGAATTGGTTCGCCGGGCAGACCTGGAAGAAAAAACCGTACTGGATGTCCGCAGGATTTTGAAGGCGGAGTTTGAAGCAGAATAGAATGACAAACAACAAACAAAAGGAGAGGATCACTGAATGGCTGTAACAACCAAAACACCAAGATTACTGGCTGCCGCCAAAGAGTTTAACATCGGCAAGGATACCCTTGTTGACTTTTTGAAAACCAAGGGATTTAAGCTGGCCGACCTGACAACGAGTGCAAAGCTGACAGAGGAGATGTATGACGCATTGCAGGATGAATTTCAGCAGGATAAAGCTAATAAACGTAAAAGTGATCAGATAGATCTACCCAAAGGAGCCGTGGATAATGCTCCAAAAATAAAGCAGGAAGAAATCAAAGAAGAAATTTTAGAAGTAGTGGAACCGGAGGCGGTTGTTGAAGAGGTTCCCGTTGCCGAAGATAAAGTTGAAGCGGTCATAGAAACGCCCGAACCGCCTGCAGAGGTAATTCCCGAACCACCATTACCTGAAGAAGAAATATCAGAGGAGCCGGAGCCTGATGAAGGGATTATTCTTAAAGGCCCTAAAGTAGTGGATCACATAGATTTAGCCGGTTTAAATACTTCTACCCGTCCTAAAAAAGTTTCTAAAAAGAAAAATAAGGAAGAGGAAAAAGAAGAAGCGGAGGCTCCGGTGGCCGAGGTCATGGAGGAACCGCACTCTCCCGAAGTGGAAGTTGCCCCGAAACCTCCTGAAGTTCCTGCCACACCTCCGGAAGAAATTAAAAAAATTGAAAATATAGAAGGAGTAACGCTGCGGGGAACTAAAATAGTGGGTAAAATTGACTTACCCACCAGGCCCGAACACAGCCGCGAAAAAGATCATAAAAAGGATCATAATAAACGGAAACGGAAACGTATTCCCATTGAGAAAAAGCCCGAAGCACCTCAGAATAATAATAACTCTCAGAATAATAATAACAAGGATACAAAACCTGATGTTAGGCATGAAAGGCGGGGGGGGCATGGAAGAAATGATAGCAGGAAAAGAAGCCATCATATTGAGCATGAAATTGACGAAAAACAGATACAAGAAAAGATACGAGAGACGCAATCAAAGCTGGCAGGCGCTTCCCGCGGGAAAAGCCTGAAGGCCAAATATCGCCGTGCTAAGCGTGAAGAAATGGCTGAAATACAGGCTGCACATGATGCCGAAGAGAGCAAGAAGCTACAGGTGACCGAATTTATCTCAGTAAGTGAATTTGCCAACCTGATGAACGTAAGTTTTGCCGATGTTATCAGCAAATGTATGAGCCTGGGCATCATGGTTTCCATTAATCAGCGCCTGGATGCAGAAGTAATAGAATTGGTTGCCGGAGAATTTGGGTTTGAAGTAGAATTTGTTGACCTGAAAGAGCAGGCGGAAATGATTGATAATGAGGAAGAAGAAGACCCGGCTAATTTGTCCTCACGCGCTCCTATTGTGACTATCATGGGACATGTAGATCACGGTAAAACTTCTTTATTGGATTATATTCGTAACGCATCGGTTGTAGCAGGGGAAGTGGGTGGAATTACCCAGCATATTGGCGCTTACGAAGTAACCCTGCCCTCCGGAAGGAAAATCTGCTTCTTAGATACGCCCGGCCATGAAGCGTTTACCGCCATGCGTGCCAGAGGCGCTACTGTCGGTGATATTGCAGTGATTGTGGTGGCTGCCGACGATGCCATTATGCCTCAGACCAAAGAAGCGATTTCTCATTCCCAGGCAGCAGGCTTACCTATGATATTTGCTATTAATAAGATTGATAAAGAAGGCGCTAATCCTGAAAAAATAAAAGAGCAATTGGCGGCGATGAATATTTTGGTGGAAGACTGGGGTGGTAAATATCAATCACAAGAAATATCTGCCAAAAAAGGGCTTAATATAGATCAATTATTGGAAAAGATACTGCTGGAAGCGGATTTGCTGGATTTGAAGGCTAATCCGGACAGAGGCGGGACAGGAACCGTTATTGAAGCTTCGTTAGACAAGGGAAGAGGCTATGTCACTACCATTTTAGTCCAGAATGGCTCTCTGAATCAGGGTGACATGGTTGTAGCCGGCTCCAATCATGGCAGAATCAAGGCTATGTTCAACGAGCGTGGTCAACGCCTTCAGACTTCCGGCCCTTCAACACCGGTGCAGGTGCTCGGTTTAGATGGCGCGCCTCAGGCAGGTGAAAAATTCAAGGTCTTTGAAGATGAATCTGAAGCCAAATCGGTTGCCAACCGGCGCTCTCAGATTATACGGGAGCAGGGAATGCGTGCGCGCAAGCATATCACGCTGGAAGAAATCGGACGCCGCCTGGCTCTGGGTAATTTTAAAGAGCTGAATGTGATTATCAAAGGAGATGTGGACGGTTCAGTCGAAGCATTGAGCGATTCATTGCAGAATTTGTCAACGGATGAAATAGTTGTCAATGTCGTTCATAAAGGGGTCGGGCAAATTACCGAATCCGATGTGTTGCTTGCAACCGCTTCAGACGCTATTATTATCGGATTCCAGGTAAGGCCTTCCTCGCAGGCATCTAAGTTGGCGGAAAATGAGAATATTGAGATACGCACTTACTCAATTATTTATGATGCCATAGAAGAAATAAAAAGCGCTATGGAGGGAATGTTGGAACCGAAAATTGAAGAAAAAGTATTGTGTAATATAGAAGTTCGTGAGACGTTCAAGATTGATAAAGCTACAGTAGCCGGTGGTTTTGTGCTGGACGGCAAAATGGGCAGAAATGCAAAAGTGCATCTGGTACGGGATGGTATTGTGGTATTCACCGGTGAATTAGGTTCCCTTAAACGGTTTAAGGATGATGTGCGGGAGGTGGTATCAGGTATGGAATGCGGACTCACCATTAAAAATTATAATGATATTAAAACGGGCGACGTGATTGAAGCGTATGAAGAGGTAGAGGTGAAGCGCACTTTATAATAGCAAGTTAAAAATGCCTGTTAATCGCCCTCTTTCATACAACATGAATTTGAAAAAGACGTTTGATATCTGACGTTTCTAATAAATTTACATTTGTTGAAAAACAAATTTTATCAGTTATGATAAAGCGGATTATTTTATTTTTCTTTCTGTCAGGTATAGCCTGCCTTTTTGCCGTCAAGGCCGGTGCGCAAAATTATGTTTATACTGCCGGTGATATGCCCGCCGCCGATAAAATAGTAGCCATCATCGGTGATAAAATTGTTTTAAAAAGCGACTTGGAAAGCATGATGGTGAAGGAAGAACAGCAATACGGGAAACTGCCTCCGAATGCAGAGTGCATGATCCTGGAACAAATGCTTTCTACCAATGCGCTGGTTTTACAGGCCCAGATTGACAGCCTTCCGGTGAGCGATGATGATGTGGAACAACGGCTTGATCAACGTATCAATTATTTTATTTCCTTGTACGGCTCGCAGCAGAAGATGGAGCAGGTAGTGGGGATGAGCATTTACCAGATTAAAGAGAAATTCCGGAAAGATATTAAAGACCAAATGCTGGCGCAGGCCGAACATGATAAGATTGTGAAGACCGTAACGGTGACTCCTACTGAAGTAGAAAGTTATTTTAATAAAATACCTAAGGACAGCCTGCCCTTTTTTAAATCAGAAGTGGAAGTGGGTCAGATTGTCATCAAGCCCAAGCCTGATCCGGCAGTGGTTCAAATGACTATTGGTCAGCTCAATGATTTGCGCCAACAGGTTATCAGTGGCAAACAATCGTTTGAAGCGATGGCCAATCTTTATTCGAAAGATGTGGCAACCGGTGGTAAAATATTGACAATTGACCGTACTCAACATATGTATGATCCGCAGTTTGTGGCTGCTGCTTTTCGATTAAAAAATGGCGAAGTTTCACCGGTATTCAAAAGTCAGTTTGGCTATCATATCATTCAAATGGTCAGCAGAGAAGGTAATATTGCCAAAGTCAGGCATATTTTGCTGATACCACCGATCACCTCCATAGATATTCAGAAGGCTGAAAATAAATTAGATACCATCAGGAATAATATCATCACCGGTAAAATGGATTTTGCCGATGCCGCCACAACCTATAGTGATGATGATGCGCTTCAGACTGCCGACGGCACACCTGGCACTAAAAATACCGGGGGGCTGTTTACCATGCCGGATGGCTCCACATTAATGACCGTAAGCGATTTGGATCCCGGCATCGTGCTAATGCTGGACACCTTAAAAGTGGGTGAAGTGTCAAAGCCTCAGGTTTATACACCTAATCCGCAGATGCCTGATCAGCAATCCGTTCGTATTGTACTCCTGCGATCCCGCTCCAAGCCTCACAGGGAAAGTTTGCAGGAAGATTATAGCAAGATACAGGCGGAGGCATTACAGCTTAAGCAGGAAAACGTGCTCAGTGAATGGTTTAATAAGCACATTCCTATGTTTTACCTGCATATTGATCCTCAATATGCGCAATGCGGAGATCTCAAGGATTGGGTAAAAAATGCACGCTCTGACGGAAACGGAGGAATGGTTGTTTCCGAGAAGTAAAGTCTTGCATCGAAATGCTATGCCTCACTTTCCAGATAATTATAATCTGCAATGACCGTATGCAGAAATAAATAGGGCTCCATTTCAGAATGAATCTGCAACACATCTCTTATTTTTTCAGCCGTATTATGCACCAGCAACAGATTGCCTGAATGAGCATCATGCTGCAGCACTTCTTTGATCAGTTGAATGTCCTTTGCTTTCAGATTGACAACTTCCGGAAAATGTACTTCATAATTATTCTCTACCGGC
>SCQV01000585.1 GCA_004299085.1 Chitinophagaceae bacterium
CAAAAATCTTTTTGCCAGATCAGGCTGCCAAAACTTATCAGCAGTGGAATGGTTTTACAAAGAAATACTAACGTCCGAATTTGGGGATGGGCAAAGCCGGGTGAAGTAATTACCGTCAGGTTCCACGGTCATACTTATCAAACAACAACCGCAAATAATAAACAATGGTCTGTGATGCTTTCACCGATGACAGCGGGCGGGCCTTACAGTATGCAAATAGATGGCAGCAATCATATTTATTTAGATAATATTTATATCGGTGAGGTATGGATTTGTTCCGGGCAATCCAATATGGTGCTTCCCATGAAAAGGGTAGCAGTGAAATATCCGGATGTAATAGCGCATTCTCAAAATCCTGAAATAAGGCAGTTCTTTGTTCCGATGAAATATAATTTTAATCACCCGAATAATGATCTTTCTTCCGGAGATTGGGAACCTGCCAATCCGTGGAATGTAATGAACTTTACGGCGGCAGGTTATTTTTTTGCCAGAGCCTTATTTGCAAAATATCATGTCCCTATCGGATTGATTAATGCCAGCATTGGTGGAACACCTGTTACAGCCTGGATGAGTAAAGAGGCGCTAAAAGAATTTCCTTCCTATATTACAGAAGGAGAAAAATTCGGAAACAGCCATTATGCGGATAGTGTAAGCATGCAAGATGATATTAATACTACGGAATGGAACAAGCATGAATGGGATAACGATGAAGGATTGACAGGTGACATTCCCTGGTATAAACCGCAATATAATGCTTCTTCATGGCTGACGATTTCATTGCCTGATTATTGGCAGAATGAAGGAGTCAATATGAAAAATGGTGTAATATGGTTCAGAAAAGAGTTTAATGTTCCTCCCTCCGTGACGGGTAAAGAAGCTACCCTTTTTTTGGGAAGAGTTGTTAATGAAGATTATGCTTATATCAATGGTATGCTGGTAGGAAATATTTCTTATCAATATCCGCCGGGTATTTTTAAAATAGCCCCCGGCATTCTCAAGCCCGGAAAGAATCTGATGGTAGTCAGGGTCATCAGCAGAACGGGTTATGGCGGTTTTATAAAAGATAAACCTTATGAGATAAAAGAAGGAAATCAAAAAATAAATTTGAAAGGAAAATGGAAGTATAAGATTGGAGCGGTCGCCAGGCATAATATGCCGGCTACTACCTTTATTCAGTATGAGCCTATGGGTTTGTTTAACGGAATGATAGCGCCGCTTTTAAATTACACTATTAAAGGGACAATATGGTACCAGGGCGAATCCAATACCGGCGATACTTTGGACTACCATCAATTGTTCTCTTCTATGATTACAGACTGGAGACAGCAATGGGGTGAAGGGAATTTTCCTTTTTTATTTGTACAGCTTCCCAATTACGGTGATATGCAAAAACAGCCCGCGCTGGAAAGTGGGTGGGCCGCTATCAGAAGTGCACAATTGCGAACACTTTCGCTCCCTAATACAAGTATGGCAGTATCTATTGATGTGGGTGAATGGAATGATCTGCATCCGTTAGATAAAGAAGATGTAGGAAAGCGGCTGGCATTAGCTGCAGAACATATTGCGTATGGAGATGATAAAATCGTTTATTCAAGTCCTATATGCCAATCCATGAAAGTGGAAGGAAATAAGGTGATCCTCACTTTCGATCATACAGGTACAGGACTTATGACAAAAAATAAAGGTGCATTAAAATGTTTTTCTATTGAAGGTCAAGATGGAAAGCTGTTATGGGCTACCGCCAAAATAATGGCTCCCGATAAAGTAATGGTGTGGAATGATTTGATAGCACATCCTGTAATGGTACAATATGCATGGTCAGACAGTCCGGATGACCCCAATTTGTATAATAAAGAAGGATTGCCTGCTTCGCCTTTCAGGATGAAAATAAAAGAATAGTATGAAAAAGTTAGTTTCCCTTTTGTTAGCCATTGGACTATTTCTGACAGCGGCTCATGCACAGCAAGCGGACACTTTTTCCATGAAGCAATTCCGCGCCATACAGCAAAAAATAGGAATTGCTTCAGAAGCAGATCATCACCAGATGATGGAACTCCTTCATATTGATTCGCTCCGTCCGGGTTATGGAGGAGAGCCAAATGCAAAGAATCCACCCAATACGGATGAAACAGAAGCTAATCCTTATCCTGTTTTACCTGATCCTTTGAGATTAAGTGATGGCAAAAAAATAACGACACCTCAAATGTGGTGGGAAAAACGCCGTCCAGAGATAGAGAAAGATTTTAATAATGACATTTACGGGTGGGCTCCGAAGCATACGCCTAAAGTAGCCTGGAAAGTGATCAGTACTGCGCATGAAACAAAATGGGATATCCCTGTTATAACTAAAAAGCTAATAGGAGAAGCAGATAATTCCATGGATACTGCTATTCATGTGGATATCCAGCTTAGCGTAACAACCCCGGCCAATGCTGGTAAGCCTGTGCCGGTGATGATAGATTTTGGCTTTGTTTTTCCTCCTGGATTCAAATTTCCGGCATCATTTCCTAAGCCTAAAGGCATTCCCTGGCAGCAGTTGGTACTGGAAGCAGGGTGGGGGTATGCGGTGTTGATTCCTACCAGTGTTCAGGCAGATAATGGAGCAGGTCTGACAGCAGGTATTATCGGACTCTGTAATAAAGGAAAACCGCGTAAGCCTGATCAGTGGGGCGCTCTTCGTGCGTGGGCATGGGGCGCCAGCCGTGCACTGGATTATCTTGAGACTGATCCGGCCGTGAATGCCAAGGAAGTGGGTATTGAAGGACTTTCACGTTATGGAAAAGCAGCGTTAGTTACGATGGCGTATGATCAACGTTTTGCCATTGCATTAATCGGTTCATCAGGGAAGGGTGGGGCAGCGCTTTATCGCAGAAATTTCGGAGAAGGTATGGGCAATCTCGCAAGTTCAGGAGAATATCATTGGTTTTGCGGGAACTTTCTTAAGTATGACGGGCCGCTTACTGCCGATGATCTGCCGGTAGATTCTCATGAACTGATTGCTATATGTGCGCCGCGGCCGGTGTTTATCAGCACAGGCTCTCCCAAAGTGGAAGGGACATGGGTGGATGACAAGGGACAGTTCATGGCTGAAGTGGCTGCAGCACCCGTTTACGAATTGTTAGGGAAAAAAGGATTAGGTGTTACTAACATGCCACCGATGGGTACTGCATTACTCAGTGGTGATCTGGCCTGGCGCCAGCATTTCGGTCCACACACTGATTTACCAAACTGGCCTTATTTTATAAAGTTTGCAAAACAGTATTTTAAATGATAGCGTCATATCAACATTATAATAACAGTATAGGAGTTTCCCACGAAGGCACAAAGTCCACAAACCTGCGGGATGGCAAGGCAAGGAGTTTTGGTGCTCTCTGTGGCTTTGTGGGATAGTAAAAAAGGGGTTGTGGAATAAAAGTTTCCCACGAAGGCACAAAGCCCACAAACCTGCGGGATGGCAAGGCAAGGAGTTTTGGTGCTCTCTGTGGCTTTGTGGGAGAATAAAAAAAGGCTGTGGAATAAAAGTTTCCCACGAAGGCACAAAGCCCATAAACCTGCCGGACGGCAAAGGCAAGTTTTTTTTCTTAGTGCTCTCTGTGGCTTTGTGGGAGAATAAAAAAGGGGCTGTGGAATAAAAGTTTCCCACGAAGGCATGAAGTCCACAAACCTGCGGGATGGCAAAGGCAAGGAGTTTTTAGTGCTCTCTGTGTGGCTTTGTGGGAAAATAAAAAAGGGGCTGTGGAATAAAAGTTTCCCACGAAAGCACAAAGTCCATAAACCTGCGGGATGGCAAAGGCAAGGAGTTTTTAGTGCTCTCTGTGGCTTCGCAGGAAACGGAGACAAATGATACATAAGTTTTAATACAAATATTTTCGATCATGAAAAAGCAAAACATCTTTTTGTGGCTCATTTTTCTTTTGCCATTGATAAAAGCTCAGGCGCAGGATTTTATTATCACCAAAAATGAAGCGGGCGCTTTTCCTGTTGTTTCCACTGAAGCCGCGGCGACAATCTGTGTGGACAGCCTTGATTATTTTTTAGTCAATAAAGTCGCTTCCTGGTTGCAGGAGGATATTAAAAGTGTTACCGGTAAAAGGCCTGTTATATCAAATAAAATATCCGGGCATGATGCAATTATTATTGGCTCGCTTGAAAAATCTGATTTGATAAAAAAGTTAGTTGCGGAGAATAAAATTGATACTGCAGATCTTTCAGGTAAATGGGAAGCATATAAATTACAAGTGGTTGATCGTCCTTTTAAAGGAGTAGATAAAGCGTTGGTGATTGTGGGCAGTGACCGTCAGGGTACGGCTTATGGTGTCCTCACCTTATCAAAGCAGATGGGAGTTTCACCCTGGTATTGGTGGGCAGATGTGCCTGTGAAAAAGAAGAAAGAAGTATTTGTAAAAGCAGGCACTTATTTCTATAGCCCCCCCGCTGTAAAATATCGCGGCTTTTTTATCAATGATGAAGCGCCCGCACTTTCGGGATGGGTGCATGAAAAATTTGGTGGATTTAATCATCAGTTTTACGTCCATGTTTTTCAATTATTGCTACGATTGCGAGCTAATTATTTGTGGCCGGCTATGTGGGGAAGCGCCTTTAGCAATGATGATACACTGAACCCGGTTCTTGCCAATAAGTACGGGATTGTCATGGGCACTTCTCACCAGGAGCCTATGATGCAAGCAACAGAATACTGGAGGCGTTCAGGCAAAGGCCCATGGGACTATCAAACCAATGGGAAGGAGTTAAGGGCGTTTTGGAGGCAGGGAATTAAGCGGATGGATCATCATGAAAGTATCGTTACCGTAGGGATGAGAGGTAACGGTGACGAGCCTATGACAGACAGCACCAATATTTCCCTGTTGGAAAATATTATTCAAGAACAACGGAAGATCATTGCAGAAGTTACAGGGAAGCCTGCTTCTGAAACCCCGCAGGACTGGGCATTGTATAAGGAGGTGCAAACTTATTATGATGAAGGAATGAGGGTACCTGATGATGTAACGTTGTTGTATTCAGATGATAACTGGGGAAATATCAGGCGGCTGCCACCCTTGAAAGACAGCTTGCGTAAAGGCGGTTTTGGCATTTATTATCATTTTGATTATGTGGGTGCTCCGAGAAATTATAAATGGCTTAATACCAACCAGATTTCCAGGGTTTACGAGCAGATGCATTTGGCTTATGAATATCATGCGAGACAGATATGGATCGTGAATGTAGGCGATATCAAGCCGATGGAATTTCCTATTTCGTTTTTTATGGATTATGCGTGGAATGCCAATACGTGGACTGTAAAGAACCTGGGAGATTATACAAGACGATGGGCTGAGGAACAATTCGGGGAAAAGTATTCCGCTCAGATTGCCAGCATTTTAGAGAAATATACCCAATATAACAGCCGCCGCAAACCGGAACTGTTATCTTCCAGTCCCGATACATTGATAAAAGATATGAAGTATAACGATTATGAATCGGTACCTAAGAGGGAGATTTCATCGTTTGGTACTTATAGCTTAGATCATTACCATGAAGCAGAAACAGTGGTAGATGATTATAATGCTATATGGAAGGAAGCGGAAGGAATTTATCATGAACTACCTCCTTCGTACAGACCTGCTTTTTTTCAGTTAGTGCTATATCCGGTTGCTGCCTGTGCTAATCTGAATGATCTGTATGTGACGGTGGCAAAAAACCGTTTATATGCGAGACAGGGGAGAGCCGGGACCGACGCATTGGCTGACAGCGCCGTAGCTATGTTTAAGAAAGATCATGATCTCTCTCATTTTTACAACAAAGTGATGGAAAATGGCAAGTGGGATCATACCATGGATCAGACACATATAGGATACACTTACTGGCAGGAACCGCCGTGGAATGTGATGCCACAAGTGGTACGGATACAAGTACCCGATAGAGCAAACATGGGAGTAGCTATCCAGGGTTCTGATTTGACGTGGCCTGATGGATTCCATAAAAATTCGCATGCGGTACTACCTGTTTTTGATCCTTATAACAACCAGCAATATTTTATAGACGTTTTTAACCGTGGACAGTTACCTTTTAATTATCAAATAAAATCAGATAAAGACTGGATAAATATTTCAGAGCCTTCGGGGAAAATAGATAAGGAACAACAAATTTGGGTCAGCATAAACTGGGGAAAAGCTCCGAAAGGCGAAACACATTCTTTTATTACCCTTACAGGAAACGGTGAAGAAAAAGTAGAGGTACAGATCGATGTTAATAATCTTTTGATTACCCCCCCTCTGGGGGGGATGGGTGAGGCCTTTATCGAAGGCAATGGATATGTTTCCATCGAAGCGCCGCATTATAGTAAAGCAGTGAATAATGATCCGGTGCATTGGGTGGTTATTCCAGGTATGGGCAGGACTTTATCTGCAGTCACCGCTTTTCCGGTCACGATGCCTTCCCAATCGCCCGGCGGCAATGATGCCCATCTGGAATATAATGTGTATCTGTTTGATACGGGAGAAGTGAAAGTGCAGGCCTATCTTTCTCCGACACTTAATTTCCAACATTCCCCTACAGGATTACGTTATGCAGTTTCCTTTGATAACGAGCCGCCTCAAATCGTAAATATGGCTGCTGATAATTCAGAAAAAACATGGGCAAGGCATGTCAGTGATAATATCAATATTCAGACAACTGTATTGCATACAGATAAGCCCGGCGAACATATTCTGAAATTCTGGGTGGTAGATCCCGGAGTGGTGCTGCAGAAAATAGTCCTTGATATGGGCGGAGTCAAATCAAGTTATTTAGGCCCGCCGGAAAGTTATAGACTTAAATAAAGTGATGGTTAAGATTAGATGCAGCAGGAGTAAATATGGGGAACCTCTAAAAACTTTATTTTTCGAGGTCTTTTTACCACTAAGCAATCTTGCCGAAATAAGTTGTTCATATCGGGGAAAGATTCCATAGTTCAATTCCGACAATTGCGGGCGATAGGAAAGAGGCTGGTCATAAATGGCACGCGGTATTACTTTGCCTTATATCCCCCCCTTAACCCTACAGATAAATCCCGGCTCATGGTACTCTAAGTGCGCTTTAACCATGCTTAATCTATGCTTAATCCATACTTGATCCATGGAGTAGCCCCCCCTCTCTCCACCCTCCAATCTTTCGGGCTATGGCAGGATGCAGGCAGGCATGTTCTTCCCTCATCGGCGGTCTATACCCTGGCGTAGGTAATCCCGCCGTGCCCTGACTTTTCCGCCTTCACTGCCGCATAACATCTTAGGCCTTTTTCTGGCAAATGGCCATCATGTATTTGCATTACCAGAGAGTCATGTTTTTATCGTGGAGCACTCCTCGACCCAATCAAAGAGCAAGACAAAAGGAGGATACTCCCTACCTTCTCCCTATTAAAAGTGTACTAAAGAGATGAGCGGGCCAGTAATACAACCCAGGTTATCAAGGCGAAATGACTCGAGCTCCCGTTAATTTATCAAAAGCTTCCAGCGCCTCAAAATAAGGTTTAGCCTAATAAACTTGTTAGTGCCCTCGTTTCACTTTATATTTCAATCTCACCGGAGCTACACCTTGCTGTAATAAACCTATTTTTCTGGCAGCTTTTCTGGTCAGGTCAATAATGCGCCCCTGAACATACGGCCCGCGGTCGTTTATCCTTACTTTTACCGACCTGCCGTTTTCCAGATTGGTAACTTTTACTTTGGTGCCGAAGGGAATTGTCTTGCTGGCTGCTGTTCGCCTGTGCTGCCGGAATATTTGACCGCTTGCCGTCCTTCTGCCTACGAATTTGTTGGCATAGTAGGAAGCATTGCCTTGTTGTATAACCACTTTGGCGCAGGAAGATAACATCCCCGTCAGCGCAAGCAGCAACAAAATATTTATTTTACCATTCATCGTTTTAATACTTGCAAAGATGAAAATAATCTCCTACATTTGAAGGAATCATTATCAACATCTGGTCAACTCTCCAATTTTATCTATCATGAAAAAAAGATATTTTTATGTAGCTGCTTTGTGCGTATTTTTTATGATTTCTTGCCATTATAATGATCAGGCACAATCCCGTGGCGACTCTCGTCTTTCCTTTGCACCGGGCAATGATGCATTGCAAATGCCTGCAGGCTTTCAGGTGGTTATCATAGCGAAAAATATTGGCGCTGCCCGGCATATTGCCGTCCGCGAAAACGGGGATATTTATATTGCTTTAAATGCCCGTCATGATGGTGGAAGCATTGCAGCTATTCATATAAATCCGAAAACCGGAAAAGCGGACCAGATCAAATATTTCGGAGCATTGGGAAGAGGTACCGGCATGGGCATTCATGACGGATATTTATATTATGGCAGCGATACCGCTATTGTCAGATACAAATTAAAACCGGGTTCATTATTGCCTGATTTACACGCAGAACTGATTGCCAGCCTTCCGGTTCAACATGAGCACGAAGCCAGATCAATTGCTTTTGACAATGAAGGACATGTTTTCGTCAATATTGGAGCGCCATCCAATGATTGCCAGGTGCAGGATCGCGTAAAAGGTTCTCCGGGTCAGGATCCCTGTCCGCTGCTTCCTTTACATGCCGGTATATGGCGTTTTAGTGCAGATAGAATGAACCAGTCGCAACAAAATGGCGGTTTTCGTTATGTGACTGGTATTCGGAATTGTGTGGCACTTGCCTGGAACCCTGTAGCACATAAGTTGTATGCTGTTATGCACGGAAGGGATCAGTTGCATCAGTTTTATCCGCAATATTATACAGAAGAGCAAGGCGCTGAATTACCGGCTGAAGAATTTTTGATGTTTAAGGAAGGTGCCAATTACGGATGGCCCTTTGTTTATTATGATGAATTTCAGAAAAAGCTGATGATCAACCCGGAGTATGGCGGTAATGGCAAAAAAGCAGCTCCTGCCGGAAAATATCAAAATCCGATTATGGCATTTCCCGGACATTGGGCTCCCGATGGGTTACTGTTCTATACCGGAAAGCAATTTCCTCAAAAATATCGCAATGGCGCATTCATCGCTTTTCATGGCTCTTGGAATCGTTCGCCGCTGCCGCAAAAAGGCTATAATGTGGTCTTTGTCCCATTTCGTGGCGATCTCCCATCAGGAAAATCTGAGATTTTCGCAGGGAATTTTAGTGGGAAAAAAGTGCTACAATCGCCGGGTGATGCCAGATACAGACCTTGTGGATTAGCACAGGGCCCGGATGGTTCGGTTTACGTGACGGATGATTCTAACGGAACGGTTTTTCGGATTGTTTATACGGGAAAGTAGCCCTTCGACTACGCTCAGGGTGACGAGAGAGGTTCTGTTCCTATGTACCATCGCTGGCAGTACGTAAAGGTATTGATGACTAACAACCGATAACCGGAGATTTCTAATTTCGTCTTATCTTGCAGCCATGCAACAATATCTGCAACTTTTACAACATATCTTAGATGAAGGGGTAGAAAAAAATGACCGTACGGGAACAGGAACTTTCAGTTGTTTCGGATATCAGATGCGGTTTGATTTGCAAAAAGGATTCCCTTTGGTCACCACCAAAAAGCTTCATTTGAAATCTATTATCTATGAACTGTTGTGGTTCCTGCGTGGGGATACAAATATTGCTTATTTGAAGGAGCATGGTGTTAGTATATGGGATGAATGGGCGGATGCCCATGGTGATTTAGGTCCTGTTTATGGCAAACAATGGCGAAGCTGGCCCGATGAAAAAGGTGGAACGACTGACCAGGTTTCTAACCTCATCCGCGATTTGAAAAATAATCCTGATTCACGCAGAATGATCCTCAGTGCCTGGAATGTGGGTGATTTGTCGCAAATGGCATTAAGTCCCTGTCATTGCTTGTTCCAGTTTTATACCATCCCCCCTCCCAAGGGGAGGTTAGGGAAGCGTCTTCTCAGTTGCCAGCTCTATCAGCGAAGTGCAGATTCGTTTCTGGGAGTTCCGTTTAATATTGCATCTTACGCTTTATTGACGATGATGGTGGCACAGGTTTGCGATATGATCCCGCATGAATTTATCCATACATTTGGTGATGTGCATTTATACAAAAATCATATTGAGCAGGCTAAGCTGCAATTAACCCGTACTCCGTTTCCATTACCTCAAATGAAATTAAACCCGGCTGTACACGATATTTTTAGTTTTAAATACGAAGATTTTACCTTAGAAAACTATCAATATCATCCGGCAATAAAGGCGAAGGTGGCAGTGTGAATAAAGACAGGATGGCACTTCGGCTGCGCTCAGTGCCCGGAAAAAGGTTCATTACGCCGGCCATCGAGCGTAGTCGAGATGCCGGTCGAAATAAACAGTCTGATTTTATTTCAATATTCCTTCTATCTTATTCAGTTCTCCTTCCGAAAAATTCTGATTATCCAGACATTTTAATGAATCACTTAGTTGCCCGGGCCTGCTGGCGCCCACTAATACTGACGTAATTCGTTTATCCTTTAATATCCAGGAAAGTGCCATTTGTGCTAAGGATTGTCCGCGATTCATTGCCAGTTCATTCAACTGGCGGATCTTTTTCAGTCTTTCTTCAGTTACTTCGCTTTCTTTCAGAAATCCTGTGGGTTTGGCAGCCCGTGAGTCAGCCGGAATGCCATGTAAATATTTATTCGTCAATAATCCCTGTGCCAAAGGCGAAAAAGGGATACAACCTACGCCTTCTTTTTCCAGCACATCCAACAATCCGCCCTCTACCCAACGTTCAAACATAGAATACTTCGGCTGATGAATTAAGCACGGCGTGCCTAATTTCTTTAAAAGGTGGATGGCTTCTCCGGCCTTATCTGCGGGATAATTGGAAATGCCGGCGTACAATGCTTTTCCCTGCCTTACGATTAAATCCAAAGCGCCCATCGTTTCTTCCAACGGTGTATCAGGATCGGGGCGGTGATGATAAAAGATATCCACATAGTCCAGCTTCATTCTTCGGAGGCTCTGATCTAAGCTGGAGACTAAATATTTCTTGGAGCCCCAATCTCCGTAAGGCCCATCCCACATGGTATATCCGGCTTTGGAGGAAATGATCATTTCATCGCGATAACTTCTGAAATCCTGATGCAATATTTTGCCGAAAGTTTCTTCGGCAGAGCCTGGTGGCGGGCCGTAGTTATTGGCGAGGTCAAAATGCGTAACGCCGGAATCAAAAGCAAGATATAGAATTTTCCTGCAGTTTTCCATTACATCCACACCGCCGAAGTTGTGCCATAATCCCAATGAAATAGCAGGCAACTTAATCCCGCTTTTTCCACAGCGGCGGTAGGTCATGGATTGATAACGCTTATCAGAAGGTAAATAGCTCATGAGCATTTTTTAAGGCTTAAAATTAGTATCTTTAATTTGTAAAAGTAAGAAAATAATCGCCTCTATTTAATTGCTTAAAGGCGATTTGCTGATATAATTGAAATACCTATGCCTTCATCTTTTGATGCCATTATTATCGGCGCCGGACTTTCCGGCCTGGTGGCTGCCTGCGAATTAGCAGATGCGGGTAGAAATGTGCTAATCTTGGATCAGGAATCAGGACAGAATATAGGCGGACAGGCTTTCTGGTCATTCGGAGGTTTGTTCTTTATTAATTCCCCTGAACAACGCAGGATGGGCATCAAAGATTCTTATGATCTGGCTTATCGGGATTGGATGGGAACTGCTGCGTTTGACCGGAAAGAAGATTATTGGCCGCGGAAATGGGCGGAAGCCTATCTTGCTTTTGCCGCAGGCGAAAAACGTTCATGGTTACACGAAAGAAAAATACGTTTTTTCCCGGTGGTCGGATGGGCGGAACGAGGTGGTTATGCCGCCACAGGCCATGGGAATTCTGTCCCTCGTTTTCACATCACATGGGGAACCGGCCCCGGATTAATCTCGCCTTTTGTACATCGTGTTTACGAGGCGGTTAAAAAGAATTTAATCACCTTAAAATTTCGCCATAAAGTAAGTGATCTTATTATTGAAAATGGAATCGTCTGTGGTGTTCATGGGGAAGTATTGGAAGATGATAAAAAACTGCGGGGTCTGAAAAGTTCCAGAATAAAGACAGGTGAATTTAATTTCTATGCACAAGCTATAATTGTTACTTCCGGCGGTATTGGTGCCAATAAAGAATTAGTGAGAAGGAACTGGCCTGAAAGATTAGGAAAAGCGCCGGAGAATATGTTATGTGGCGTTCCGGATTACGTGGATGGCAGCATGATGGAAATATGTCAGAAAGCGGGAGCGCGTATGATTAACCCGGACAGGATGTGGCATTATACTGAAGGGATTAAAAACTATGATCCTATATGGAGTAATCATGGCATACGCATTCTTCCAGGCCCGTCTTCATTATGGTTTGATGCGTTTGGAAACCGCTTACCTGCCCCATTTTTTCCCGGTTTTGATACGCTGGGAACGTTGAAATATATCATGCAGACGGGTTATGATTATTCCTGGTTTATCCTGAATCAAAAGATTATCAGTAAGGAATTTGCTTTATCAGGTTCCGAACAAAATCCTGATCTCACTAATAAAAGCTGGCGACTGATTTTAGGCAGGGCATTTGGGAAATCGGCTACTGCTCCGGTTGAAAAGTTTAAGAAACAGGGGGAAGATTTTATTGTAAAAAATAATCCCGATGACCTGATTGCAGCAATGAATACTCTCACGGGAAATAATCTGATAGATAGTAAATCACTGATAAATGAAATAAAAGCACGGGACATGGAAACGATCCATTCATTTTCAAAGGATAGGCAGATCTCAGCTATTCATGCTGCTCGCAAATATCGAGGTGACAGGTGGATACGAACGGCAAAGCCTCATCCAATTCTTGATCGGGGGGACGGCCCCTTAATTGCCGTAAGGTTGCATATACTGACCCGTAAAACATTGGGCGGTATAGAAACTAATCTTTACGGACAACAGCTTGATAAAGATGGGAACCCT
>SCQV01000586.1 GCA_004299085.1 Chitinophagaceae bacterium
AGCAAAGCAGTGGGAATATCCAATAGGTGTGATATTTCCATTGTAGTGCTGGGAGAAAGTGAAAGGATGGATGGAGAAGGTAAAGACAGGGCTCATCTTGATCTTGACTCCAGGCAGAAAAATTTAATTAAGGCGATTGCCAAAACAGGCAAACCGGTCGTGGTCGTATTATTTGATGGACGGCCGCTGACTATTAACTGGATTGCTAAAAACATACCTTCTATCGTAGAAGTTTGGTATCCCGGTGAGAAAGGAGGATTGGCTATTGCAGATGTATTGTTAGGTAATGTAAATCCCTCCGGAAAATTACCCATTACTTTTCCGAGAGCCGTAGGGCAAATCCCCTTTTATTATGACCATAAGCCCACTTCATGGCATAGATATGTGGATGAAGCCAACACCCCTTTATTTCCTTTTGGATTCGGATTGAGCTATACCAGTTTTCAATATGCTGATTTACAAATCAGCCCTGATAAAATATCTGATACATCCAACACGGACGTCAGTGTAAAAATAAAAAATACGGGCGAGGTGAAGGGAACCGAGGTAGTGGAATTATATGTAAGAGATGTAGTGAGTAGTGTGACTACACCGGTACTGGCGTTAAAGGGTTTTCAACGTATCACACTGCAACCCGGGGATAGTGGAATGGTTCATTTCACAATTGCTCCTGAACAATTATCCCTTTGGAACCGGGAAATGAAAAGAGTGGTGGAGCCGGGAGAATTTAAAATAATGGTGGGTAGTTCTTCAGCAGATATCCGGTTAACCGGGAGCCTATGGGTGGTAAGCCATTAAGCCAGTTTTTTAGTTATAAATAATGATCAATGGGTAATATTAATTTCTATTTAAAATATTGGTTGCTTTTATTTTTTTGTTTTGGTATCTCTAAAGCTCTTGCACAAAAGCAATCCGAACTTTACTCATATACACAAAATAGTGCAGACACGATGGTGCTTCATTCCCCCGTTGTGAGACAGCCATTTTGCAATTGTGATTCTTTTGACTTCGATAGTGCTGACAGAAAGACCGCTGTTACAGCAGGGAATACAACCAATATGGATAATGCCGATAGTATTTCCGGCCATCCCAGGTATTTGGATTCTGCTTTGTCTATTGAAGAACGAATAAAGGATCTGCTGCCAAGAATGACACTGGAAGAAAAGATAAGTCAACTGTGTGATGATTGGGGATCAAAAGGTATTCCCAGACTGAAAATTCCAGCGTTACTTAAAACAGAAGGATTACATGGACAGTCTTATTCTACAGGGGCTACTATTTTTCCGCAAGCTATTGCCATGGGATCTACTTTTGATACGGCCTTGATTTATGAAGTGGGCAAGATTACGGCTATTGAAGCTAAAGCAGCGGGTATCAGGGCCAGTTGGTCTCCCGTTTTAGATATTTCACGGGACCCTCGCCGGGGCAGGGTTGAAGAAACTTATGGAGAAGACCCTTACCTGGTGAGCAGAATGGGGGTAGCCTGGATCAAAGGATTTCAAGGCGAAAACATGATAGCTATCCCGAAACATTTTCCAGGGCAGGGGGAACCGCTTGGAGGAAGGGACAGCCAGGTGATAGGCCTGTCCGACCGCGTGATGCGTACAGTCAATCTGGTACCTTTCCGTGATGCAGTGGAAGAAGCACACGCAGGGGGGATGATGGCTTCTTATAGCACCTTTCATGGTGTGCCGGATAATGGTTCCGTCACTTTATTACAAAAAATATTGCGTCAGGAATGGGGCTTCAGAGGTATTGTAGTGTCCGATTGCGGAGCTATCCAAAACTTCATGACCAAGCAGTCTGTAGTAAATAATCTCGAAGAGGCTTGCCGGATGGCGATTCGGGCGGGTGTGGATATCAATTGTGGTTCGGGTTATAAAGATGCGTTGCTTTCTGCTGTTAAAGATAGCATGCTCAGAGAAAGTGATCTCAATCCTGAGGTAGCGGAGGTATTAAGGGCCAAGTTTAAGTTGGGCCTGTTTGAACATCCGGGTACAGGCAAAATGGTATGGGAAAAGTTACCTGCCTATGATATTCCTTCACACCGTGCCTTGGCAAAAAAGGTAGCCGAAGAAGGATCCGTGCTTTTGAAAAATGACCATCATCTGCTTCCGCTCAGTAAGAATATCGGAACCGTTGCCGTAATAGGCCCGGATGCTGATATGGCTCAGACAGGTGATTATTCCGGTAAGCCGGCAGTCCACCAACTGGTTACGGTATTACAAGGTATTCAATCGCATGTAAGCTCCCATACCAAAGTACTTTATGCCAAGGGATGTGAGGTAGATACTCAGGATACATCCGGCATTGCAGAAGCTGTGGGGATAGCCAAACAGGCGGATGTGGTGGTATTGGTGGTAGGAGACAACTCCCGGCAGGACGGAGGAAAAATAACCAGCGGGGAAAATTATGATGGTGCCACATTACAGATACCGGGAGTTCAGCCCCGGCTGATCAAAGCAGTGCAGGCTGTGGGAAAGCCTATCGTGATGGTGTTGGTAAACGGGAAACCTTTTATTCTTACATGGGAAGCCAAACATATTCCTGCCATCTTAGAAACATGGTATCCGGGGGAAGAAGGGGGGGACGCCACCGCTGATTTGTTATTTGGTGACGCCAATCCGTCGGGTAAGCTGCCGATCACTTTTCCCAGGAGTGTAGGTCAGGTACCCTTGTATTATGATTATGAGCCTTCCGGAAGACGGTATGATTATTATGATATGCCTTCCACTCCCCTTTATCGTTTTGGATATGGTTTAAGCTATACGAGCTTCCGATATTCTCATCTTCGTATTGTTACAGAAAAAAATAATCCCGGATATGTGACTGTATCTGCTGATGTACAGAATACCGGTGATCGTGCAGGTGATGATGTGGTACAGCTTTACCTGACGGATGTAGTCAGTTCTGTAATTACCCCGGTTCTTGAATTGAAAGGAATAAGCAGGATTTCATTAAAGGCTGGAGAAAAGAAGGCCGTTACTTTTAAATTGACTCCATACCAGCTTTCTCTATTAGACGCAAATATGAAACGAGTGGTAGAACCGGGTATCTTTAAAATACATGTTGGAGGCGTAAGTCCGGCACCACCGCCGGGCACAGATAATCATAAACAACTTATAGGTTTTCAAGATCATACATTAGGCGTCACCGGTACATTTCAGGAACCGGAACAATATCAGGCGAAATTTCATTATGAGTTGATAGTTCCTGATAAAGCAAGAGCGGATAAACCTATTCCGGTAACTGTGATAGCAAAAAATGTGGGCAATCTTCTGGATGTGGCAAAATTTAAACTTTACGATCAAGCAGGTTTTATAGGCGACTATCGCTTTGAAATCTCTCCGGGCCAAATTAAAAAGCATGCATTTATGGTAACCTTACCCCATCAAGGGTCCCAAATGTTTATCCTCATTGCCGGTAAACAATTGATATCTCATTCAATCAGCGTGTATTAAAGCACATATAAAATGTTAGAATATACTTTTAATAAGGAATGACAAAATTTCAAAACAAAAAATCATGAAAAAAACATTCATTTTGATTGCAGGCTTGTGTATCACATTGACCGCCTATGCACAGCAAAAAAATTATACCCGATTAGTGAATGTCTTCATCGGCACCGGTGGACATGGACATACTTACCCCGGCGTTACCGCACCTTTCGGCATGGTACAGTTAAGCCCTGATACCCGTATGGAAGGATGGGATGCCTGCGGTGGTTATTATTATACCGATACTGCCATTTATGGTTTTTCCCATACACATCTTAGTGGAACGGGTATCCGTGATTATGGAGATATTTTGCTGATGCCAACTACCGGTTCTTACCAATGGAAACAGGATGAGTATAAGTCATCCTTCAGCCATAAAAATGAGCATGCATCGCCAGGTTATTATCAGGTTTATCTGAATAAATATCATATCAATGTTCAATTAACTGCTACCGAAAGGGCGGGGATGCATCAATATACTTTCCCTGCTTCTGCCGGTGAGGGCAATATTTTACTTGACCTGCATCATGGTCTTGGTGATCGTGTATTAAATTCCTGGTTACGTATCATAAACGACACTACCATCATTGGACTGCGGCAATCTGCCGGCTGGGCACACGATCAGATATTATATTTTGCATTGAAATTTTCAAGGCCCTTTCAACAGGATGAATTAGCCTTGAATAATGAGCCGGTTAATAATAAAGACAGCCTGAGTGGGGAAAACGTAAAAGCATATTTTACTTTTAATACTGAAAAAGAAAAAAAAGTATTCGTTAAAGTGGGGCTTTCGGCGGTGAGCCCGGAAGGTGCCATGGAAAATCTGAATACAGAAATGCCGGGATTTGATTTTAATAGAATAAGGAATCAGGAACATGAACAATGGAATAAGATGCTAAGCGAAATAGAAGTAAAAGGTGGAACAAAAGATGAGCAGATCATGTTTTATACGGCTTTATATCATTGTCTCATTACCCCCAATATTTATCAGGATGTGGATGGTAAATTCCGTTCTACTGATCTGAAGGTACATCAGGCACACGGTTTTACTAATTATACCGTTTTTTCTCTTTGGGATACTTATCGCGCATTTAATCCGTTGATGACTATTTTACAACCTAAACGGGTAAACGATTGGATCAATACTTTTCTGGCAGAATATAAATATGGCGGCATGACACCTACCTGGGAGCTTTCGGGAAACGAAACCCATACTATGATAGGCCATCACTCCGTGCCGGTGATGGTGGATGCTTATCAGAAAGGAATCAGGGGTTATGATGCTGAGGATGCGTTGGCTTCTATGGAAAATTATGACGAGAGCGATCGCTATGGATTACCCAAATATAGGGAACAAGGCTATCTTGGGGAGCATGATATCAGCGAATCCGTATCCCGCACGCTGGAATATTCTTATGATGATTGGTGTATTGCTCAAATGGCCAAAATGCTTGGCAGGGTTGTAGATTATAAAAAATATATTCAACGGGCACAGTTTTATAAAAATATATATGATCCATCTACCGGTTTCTTTCGTGGAAAAGTGAATGATACCTGGTTTACGCCATTCGACCCGACAGAGGTAAATCATTTTTACACGGAAGCAAATGCGTGGCAATATAATTTTGCAGCACAGCAGGATGTTTCGGGGATGATCCGTTTACAAGGCGGCAGACAAAAATTTGCAGATAAACTGGATACTTTTTTCACTATGTCTTCCAAAATGACAGGGGATGTTCCACCTGATATTAGCGGGATGATAGGGCAATATGCGCATGGCGATGAACCGAGCCATCACATTGCTTACTTATATGATTATGCAGGAATGCCATGGAAAACGCAGCAATTGGTACATCAGATCTGTACCACACTTTATTTCGATGATCCTAATGGAGAAAGCGGGAATGATGATTGTGGGCAAATGAGCGCCTGGCTGGTGATGAGCGATATGGGATTTTATCAGGTGTGCCCAGGCAGACCGGAATATGCATTCGGTACGCCTTTGTTTGACCAGGTAAAAGTGCATTTGTCTAATGGTAATACTTTTACTATCAACGCAAAAAATATTTCCGGTTCCAACTTTTATATTCAATCAGTTCAGTTGAATTGGAAAAAATATAGCAGGTCTTATATTACACACGATGATATCTTGCGGGGTGCTACCCTGACTTTTACTATGGGATCATCTCCCGATAAACATTTTGCTACTCAGGATGCAGATTGCCCGCATAGTTCCATAACCCATGATCTAATCACGCCGGCACCTTTCGTAAAACCGGCGAATAGTCAGGCAGGAAGCATTCGGGTGGGTGATGTGGATCACAGGGCGGTAATTTATTACACAACCAATGGCAGTATGCCTGGTGTTTATTCTAAAAGATATACCGGCAAGATTTCTTTGGATAATGTGTCGGCATTGAAAATGATCGCAATTGATCCTGAAAGGATAAATAGTAAAGTGGTTTCAATGGATGACAACGAGTTAACTAAGACAAGTAAATGAGGCTGAAGACCAGGTGTTATGGCAATTTAATCCAGTTAGATGACTTGGTGTCGGTGCTTATTTGTTTTTTGGAATTTGTTCCTTATTTATCTCTTTTGATTATAAATCACTTTTCAAAATTAATTTGCCGTTACACAGTCTGTGGTAAGTGCGTTCGCATATTATCGTCATTGCAAAAGATAATATGAGTGAGAAGGAATTGCACTTATATTTTATATTTGCATATATCATAACCGCAAAAGCTGGTAACCAGGTCAAACAAGTGTTGCAATGGAAATACAAAACAGTGCCCTCAAAGATATTGATGAAATTTTCAGGCTTTACAAAATAGCTACAGATTTTCAAAAGACAAAATATACGGTTCATTGGCCGGAATTTGAAAGAGGACTTATTGAAACCGAGATTGCCGAAAACCGGCAATGGAAAATGGTCATGAATGGTATCACCGCATGTATTTGGGCAACAACATTTAACGATCCCAAAATTTGGGAAGAAAGAAATGAAGATCCGGCAGTTTACATTCACCGGATAGCAACCAACCCTGATTTCAGGGGGAAAAACCTTGTTGAATACATGGTAGAGTGGGCAAAGAAATACGCTTTAACTAATAAAAAAAGGTTCATTCGCATGGATACGGTAGGTGATAATCAGGGACTTATTATTTATTATACAAAGTGTGGCTTTGATTTTTTGGGATTATCAAAGCTAAAGAATACAAATGGGCTCCCCGCACATTATGACAATGCGACCGTAAGTTTATTTCAAATGGAAGTGAAACCATATAACTGAGCAATTTCGTACGGTTATTTTGTTAATTAAAGAGGTAGAGGGACTTTGATTTTATACTACTGTTACGTCAATTTTGAAATTACGGTAAAGGGAATCTCACTCCGTAAGAACTCCTTTGGAGGAAACTCCTTTCGGAGTGGGAAATGATTTAAAGTATTCTTGACTTGACACCACTAACGGATAACGGATAGTTGTTCTCTTCAAAGCTTTGCTGTATGATTTTTCTGACGCTGCAAGAGGTTTTCAGAGGGAGTTTTCCATGGATACAGCGGAGCAGGATTCTTCATATCGTGGTAGAAGAGGAAGAACGTGATAAAGGATTGAAAATGAATAGGGAGCCCGGTAAATTAGTAAAATATCATGGGAAAAAAGTTGTTGTGAGACTATAAAAGACATCATGAATATTGAAATAATTGGATGATAATGGTACAAAACGGTTCCTGGAGCAATCTTATTTATTGAACATTATCAAAATGGTATGACGGAAATCCAATTAACGGAACTAATCGGTAAATATCTTGAGGGTAATTGTACTGAATCTGAGAAGAAACTTGTAGAAGATTGGTATGGTGATTTTGAGAAAATACCTATCTCCTTTCTAAAGGGAGATACTGTTGCAATAAACAACTTGCGGAAGGAAAGTTTTCAAGAATTGAGGGAACAGATAGCGGCCAGGAAGCAGGAGGAACAGAATAAAATAGTTTACCTGCCCAAAAGAGTCAGGCAGAAATGGTGGATTGCGGCAGCCGTATTATTAATATTGTTTCTCGGCACTATCAGTTACTTGGGGTTACACAAAAATGTGGAGAAACGATTATCGCCTGCATCTCCCGGAATTTCAGTATATAAAGATGATGTTGCCCCCGGAGGAGATAAGGCTACTTTAACTTTAGCAAATGGTACAAGTATCAATTTGGACAGTGCAAAGGTTGGCCAGCTTTCTAACTTAGGATATGCAAAAGTATTTAAGACGAGTAGTGGCCA
>SCQV01000587.1 GCA_004299085.1 Chitinophagaceae bacterium
CTTCAGATTTTATTCAGAATTTCTTACGTAACTTGTGGCATCATGAAACTGCTGGTTATAGAAGATGAAGAAGCTTTAGCTGAAAGTATTGTCTCTTATTTGAAAGGTGAGCAGTATGTCTGCGAATGCGCGGCTGATCTCAACTCCGCAAGGGAAAAACTTGAACTGCATAATTACGACTGCATCTTATTAGACATTACCTTACCGGGCGGCAGCGGATTAAAGCTGTTGGAAGAATTGAAAGCCAACAAGCAGCATGACGGCGTTATTATTATCTCCGCAAGAGACTCTTTAGATGATAAAATACTGGGACTTCAATCGGGAGCCGATGACTATCTTACAAAACCCTTTCATCTGCCGGAGCTTGGCGCACGCATATCTTCCGTGATACGAAGAAGAAATTTTAATGGAGAAAATATTTTAAGAATAAATGAAATCATCATAGACTTGCGTGCAAAAATCGTAAAAGTTAATCAGAAATTATTGGATCTGACTCCTACTGAATACGACCTTTTATTATTTCTGGCATCCAATAAAAATAAAGTGGTGTCAAAGAACGCAATAGCCATGCATATCCTTGGAGATGAGGCCGAGTGGATGATGCAGTATGATGTCATTTATGCTCATATCAAAAATCTGAAAAAAAAGCTGATAAATGCGGGCAGTGGGAATTATATTCATTCAAGGTACGGCATGGGATATATACTGGAGGGGTAGGTTTTCTAAATTACAATCTTCAAATAACAAACCTCAAAAAATAATATTCAATAATCAAACCCGCTTGTCAGTGGGCAAGTTTCAATATTCAATGCTCAATGTCCAATGTTCAATGTCCAATGCTCAATGCTCAATGCTCAATATTCAATACTCAAGATTAAACGTTAAAAATAAATGCGACTCCTGCAACGCAGCCTGATATCATACCTTATTTATTCAATTATCATAGTTCTCATTGCCATACCGGTATTTTATTTGATTATCAATAAAATGTTTTTGAATGATGTGGATGAAGCATTGCGCCATAGTGAGATAAACCTGGTATATCAGCTCAATGAGGAACCCATAGAGAATATTTTAAAATGGAATAGTCCGGACGGGAATATTACCATTACCCCTGTTTCGCAATTTTCAAAAAAACGAGAAATAAAGACGGTAAGACAACCAAACACCTTAACAAGTAAAAAGGAAGATTTCAGGCAACTGTCGTCCATTGCATTTATTCATAACAAACCTTATCAGCTTACTTTCCGGATGTCTTTGGTGGACAGTGAAGACCTGTCTCAGGGCGTCATCACGACACAAATTATTTTGCTGGCCGTCTTACTTGCCGGTCTGATACTTTTGACTTTACGGCAATCCAAAAAGATATGGAAGCCGTTTTATACGACTTTGGATCAGCTAAAACAATTTGAATTGGACAAGCATCCTGTCATCCATTTAGATAAAACAAACATTCATGAGTTCGATGAATTAAATAACGCCATTACGCAATTGACAGAGAAAAATCATTTCGTTTTTCTTCAGCAAAAAGAATTTACCGCTAATGCCGCACATGAATTACAAACACCGCTGGCGGTCATGCAGGCAAAGCTGGAACTGATGATGCAGGAAAAAGATCTTTCGGAGGAGCGGGTAAAGCATATTCAATCTCTTAACCAGTCCATCACACGCATGACCAAATTAAATAAAGGATTACTGTTATTAGCCAAAATAGAAAATAAGCAATTTAAAGAAATTCAGCCGGTGGATATTAATTTACTCATCGAAAGGGTGGTGCAGCAGTCTGCTCCTCATATTCAGCTCAAGCATATACAGGTGACTGAATCTTATCAGGAAACAATGATAGATTCAAATCCTGTTTTAACAGATATCCTGATATCAAATTTAATCAATAATGCCATTCTGCACACTCCGGCAGAGGGTAATATCAAAATCGTCTCCGGTAATGGAATAATGGAAATCAGTAACAGCGGCGAGCCGCTCCCATTTCCGCCAGAGAGCCTTTTTCATCGTTTCCAAAAAGGAAATCATCCCAAATCATCGGAAGGGAATGGGCTTGGCTTAGCCATTGTTAAGCAAATTTGTGACACCTGCCACTTCGATATCCGTTACCGTTATGAAAATAAAAGGCATCATTTTACAGTAAGATTCAGAAACAGCATTTAACTTAGCGGCATGCCTGAAAAATCGTATTCCCGTAAATTGCTTTACCTGGTCGGCATTACTTTGATTGCAAGATGCCTGTTAGCCTGCGCAATCAATTTAGGAAATGATGAAGCTTATTATTTCACGTATGCTTTACAGCCCGACTGGAATCATTTTGATCATCCTCCTTTGGTAGGGATATTTATCAGGATTTTTACGCTGAACCTGCATTGGGTCAACACCTTTTCCATGCGGCTGACCGCTATTATAGCCGCGGCCATCAGCACCTGGATTATTTTTCAATGTGGGAAATTGCTTAAAAACGAACGTACAGGATGGATAGCTGCCATTTTATACAACACCTCCATTTACACAAGTATTATTTCGGGTGTATTCATTCTTCCCGATTCTCCGCAAACGGTCTTCTGGCTTTTGAGCATTTTTGTTGTTTTAAAATTAGTACTGGATAACCATACAAAACAACAGGAGAACCGGCGGCTTATTTTATTGGGGATTTATATCGGTTTGGCGACCATGTGCAAGGTGCATGGCGTCTTCCTCTGGTTTGGTATATTCATGTACATGGTAATTTATGATCGTCAATATTTTAGCAATTATTTTCTGTATCTATCTCTATTCATTACCCTCATTATTATCTCTCCCATCTTTTTCTGGAACTTACATTATCATTTTATTACATGGAGCTTTCACAGTCAGCGTGTAGAAGTACATCGCTTTGCCATTAACACCACAGGATTCATTACAGCCCTTGCAGGACAGATAGGATATAATAATCCCATTAACATCATCATCTATATTTTGGCGTTGACGGGAATTAAAAAAGTGGTGTTCCCCCGAAAAACGTTGCACCTGCTTAATTGGCTTATCTTTCCGGTCATTATAGTAGTCACAGCTATTTCATTATTCAGAGATGTGCTGCCACATTGGAGCGGGCCCGGCTTCACCGGATTGATGCTTTTAGCTGCCTTTGTATTAGATGGCTATTTCTCGACAAAAAAAATAAGACTTTACAGAAGGTGGTTAAATGCAGCTTCTGTTCTAATTATAGTCTTCACTTTAGCTGGGATTTACTTCATCAGGCTTTATCCGGGAACGTTGGGTGATAAGCAACCTTCAGAATTAGGCTCGGGTGATGTGACATTAGATATGTATGACTGGCAGGATCTGAAAAAAGAATTCAATAATATCAGAAATAAAGCAATTGACAGCGGGCTGATGAAACAGGACGATCCCATAGTTACAGACAAATGGTTTCCGGGAGGACACGTTCTCTTCTATGTTGGCTATCCTCTGCATATTCCGGTTATTGGTGCAGGTTCCGTTTTTGAATTGCACAAATTCGCGTGGCTCAACAGGATGGAAGGATATATTCAAAAAGGAGAGAATGCATGGTATATCACCTCTTCCAATTATTTTAACGATCCGCTGAAACAATACACAGACGATTTCCAACAGATCATTTTAATAAAAAAAATACCCCAGACAAGGTCAGGGGCAGTGGTCAGGTTTTGGTATATTTACAGGCTCAAGAACGCAACCCGGACACTGGGGCATATTTTAAAAAACCAATTG
>SCQV01000588.1 GCA_004299085.1 Chitinophagaceae bacterium
TCCGGTCGGGCTTTTGTTCAATGACGGGCTTGCTTTCTGTCACTGTAACTCCTTTGAGATTTGATTGTAATGGATGGAGAATGATATGGATAACCGTATCCTTTTTTATATCAAGCGATAAAGTAAATTTTGTATATCCCAATGCATAAGCAGACAGGGTATAATGGCCATCAGAGAGATCGGAGAACGAAAAATGTGCAAGACTGTCAGCCTGAGTGATTACCGGCGCAGATGCATGCTGCCTGACTAATGTAATGGTTGAGTAAGGAAGAGACTCATTATTATCTCTAATGATTCCTTGTAATGAAGACTGGGCAAGGCAATAATTGCACGTTAACGCCACATAAGACAGCCACAATAGTAATTTTTTCATTGGGCCGCTAAGATAATGTTTTTATTTGATTAGGGGTTTACGATTAATGAGAGATTTGGAATTATGGTAAGTATATAAATATGGACAATTAAAAGAACTTTATATATGTTGTTAGGTTAATAAGCAGATTTCCTCCCTTGTATTCTTAAATTCAATTCTCATAGTAAATGGCTACCGAATCCTGATGTTGAGCACAGATCTTAATTTGTCGTATTATATCCTGCGTCCTTTGAAGCAATATTTATCGTGTTCAACATGCTTTTTGCATTAATGTTTTCAGGATATTGGAGTAAGACAGTTTCATAGATTTCTTTTGAGCGTTTTACTTGTCCAATTTGTAAATAACAGTAAGCTAAGTTGCAAGTTGAACTTTCGGTTATTGACCTCTTTGAGGAACTAATTAATAGCCAAAACCTGTATTTGTCAACCCATGGTCTTTTTAAATAATAGTCAATTGTCTGTTGAACAACCGGGATAGCTTCTTCAAATTTTGCTTCACGAATTAATTTTATTCCTTCATACATAACATTTGGGAAGAAAAGCCATTTTTCCAAGAGAGTCAATAAAAAGTAAATAAAAATTGCAAAGAAGAAAAAACTTTGTTTGTCCAATGGATAAAAGCAAAGGCATAAAATCCCTAAAGCCAATAGCCTTGGAAATAGAGCAAACCAATTCGTTTCTTGTTTAACAAAAGCTACTTTTGATGCCATGAGTTTTAAGTTAATTTCCGGGAACTATGTTAGCGGTTTGTGTGTTTTGTTCTTTGGCCTTTCTGTTTAGCCAAACGTTTTTTGTCTGCTTTAATAAACTCGCTGATTGTTTGGTTTTGTCTTTTACATCGATAATTATAATCCAATCAGGTAGCGAGTCCCCGTATTCTTCTGCAATGTCCATCGTTGTATGAATTTTGCCATACATCTTTTGTGACAAATCAAGTTCATTTATTTTAGCCAGAATAATGAGACAACTCGTATCAGAAATAATAATTCTATGCATTGGCAATATCTCTTGAAATATCTGATGCAGGATAGTTGAATATAGAAACTCCAAATTTTCCCAATAATTCGGCAAAAGAACGCTTGGTTAATCCAGCCATTTCTGCAGCTTGACCAAGGGATAGGCTACCTTGCTCGTATAGTCGGCTGGCGACTATCATTGCAAGGTCAACGGAATTTAAATTTATATTTTCAGGTATGTTCAATGTTACTATTCTCATAATACCAAAATTAATCTTTTTCCCTAAATAAACAATACCTAAATTTATCTTATTATTCAAAACCAACCGGCAATAACCAAACTTTTTTTACCTGCACGGTGTCAGAGGGGTTGTTATTAGCACCATCCGTACTTTATTTTGTATCATCGTTTTACTCGTTTTTAAAATCATTCCCTGCATAAACCAATTCTTCCTGCAATGAGACTAAAACGTAACATTCTCCAGGCAGAATAATCCTGAGATTTTGCCAAAATGATTTCCCCCCGGAAATTCACAACCATAACCTCATAATTTTATCGTACTTTTGCGTGCAATTATTTCCAGACTAAATAATTGCTTATGCCTGCTTCTACAGCTAAATTTGTCGGCGATGGCCTCACTTTTGATGATGTCTTATTAGTGCCGGCGCACTCACAGGTACTTCCACGGGAAGTCAATATTTCCACGCAACTGACCCGCAAAATACGCCTGAATATTCCGATGATGTCCGCGGCTATGGATACCGTGACGGAATCCGGATTGGCCATTGCGCTCGCCCGTGAAGGCGGTATCGGTATTTTACATAAAAATATGACCATCGAAAAGCAGGCAGAGCAGGTACGCAAAGTCAAGCGGATGGAAAACGGGCTTATTCTCGATCCCATTACATTGAAAGGGGATGCGCCTATAAAGGAAGCGCTGCGGTTAATGAAAGAGAATCATATCGGTGGTATTCCTATTGTAGATGAGGATAAAAGATTAGTGGGAATTCTGACGAACAGAGACCTTCGTTTTGAAAAAGATCATAAGCGTCCGGTCAGCGAAGTGATGACTAAAGATTATCTCATTACGGCCCCTAAAGGTACCAACCTGAAAAAAGCAGAGAGCATTCTGCAACAATATAAAATTGAGAAGCTGCCTGTTGTGGATAAAAATGGAAAGTTAATTGGACTGATTACCTATCGCGATATCATGCAGGTGCAGAGTTATCCCAATGCGGTGAAGGATCAATACGGAAGATTAATATCCGGTGCCGCTATTGGTATCACTAAAGATGTTTTGGAAAGAGTGAGTGCATTGATAGGTGCCGGAGTGGATATTGTTTGTCTGGATAGTGCGCACGGCCATTCCAAAGGGGTGATGGAGGCTTTGAAAAGAATAAAGAAGAATTTCCCAACGCTGCAGGTCATCGCGGGGAATGTGGCTACCGCTGCAGGTGCTAAAGCGCTGGCGGATGCGGGAGCAGATGCCGTGAAAGTAGGCGTTGGTCCGGGTTCGATTTGTACTACCCGTGTAGTGACCGGAGCTGGTATGCCGCAACTGACGGCTGTTATGGAAGCATCCAAAGCATTAGCCAATAAGAATATTCCGGTCATTGCGGATGGTGGTATTCGTTATACGGGGGATATGGTGAAAGCGATTGTCGCCGGCGCTTCCTGCATCATGGCAGGATCGGTTTTTGCCGGTGTGGAGGAAAGCCCGGGCGAAACTATTATCTATGAAGGACGTAAATTTAAGTCTTATAGAGGAATGGGCTCGATAGAAGCTATGAGTGAAGGAAGCAAAGACCGTTATTTCCAGGATGTGGAAGATGATATTAAGAAATTAGTTCCTGAAGGGATTGTAGGACGTGTTCCTTACAAAGGTACGTTGAGCGAAGTGGTACAAATGTTTGTGGGCGGATTAAGAGCCGGCATGGGATATTGCGGAGCTAAGGATATTAAAACCTTGCAAAAAGCGCAGTTCATTAAAATTACCACGGCTACCGTTACAGAAAATCATCCACACGATATTGTGATCACCAAAGAAGCGCCGAATTATAGCAGATGAAACGCAGTTTTAAGGTTTCAAAGTTTCAAGTTTCATGGTTGATTGTTTAGTGTTCCGTGTTTAGTGTTCCTTGTTCATTATTCCTTGTTCTAAAGTTGTCAATTCCCTATGCCTTTAGATTCCACGAAACGCTTTTCTGACCGCGTTGAAAATTATATTAAATACCGACCCGGTTATCCTAAAGAAATACTTCCTTATTTGGAAGAAGAATCTGGGTTCAACGGTGAGATGCAGATAGCTGATATGGGTTCTGGTACAGGCATTCTGACTAAATTGTTTTTGGAGAATGGTAATACCGTTTATGCTGTAGAACCTAATGATGCTATGAGAAATGCAGCCGAAGATTTGCTAAAAGAGTATTCCCAATTTATCAGCATCAATGGAACTGCAGAACAAACAGGGCTGGATAAGGAGAGTATGGATATGATTGTTGCCGGACAGGCTTTTCACTGGTTTGACCCGGTTAAAACAAAAAAAGAGTTTCAAAGAATTGCCAGGATTAATGCTTTCGTTGTATTAATTTGGAATGAAAGGCAGATAAAGTCTGAATTTGAGAAGGCTTATGAAGCATTTCTGATGCAATATGCAACAGATTATAAAGAAGTAAAACATACTACTATAACTGCAGAAAAAATCTCAACGTTTTACGACCCTTATACCAACACGCACAAAACTTTTTATAACGAACAAATCTTCGATTTTGACGGATTGAAAGGAAGACTTTTATCCTCTTCTTATATTCCGAATATAACTCATCCATCTTATGAAAAAATGATGATTGCATTGCAACATCTTTTTGAAAAATATCAGAGCGAAAACCGAGTGAAGATTGAATATGAAACGAGTGTATATGCAGGGAAAATAAGGTAAGAATATTCCTGACATTTTTTAATGACTCAAGTTTCAAATATAATTCCTGGGAAAGATTATTGCTCAGAATACTTAGCGAAACATATATTAAAATGCTTTTCTAAGGCTGATTAAGAACTGAAAATGGAGCTTCTTTAAAAAACTAATCAAAGAAGCGCTGGCTCTCGCCTGAGGCGAGACGCGCCGAGCGCAGATAATATAGCTGTCAGGCTGAGCGTAGTCGAAGCCTCGATCTTTCTTGATCTTTTTTGCCTCGGCTTAGACGAGATGGTTACTTTTCCATCAAGGGAAAAGTAACACCAAAATATTAGTTTTAGGATGGAAAACTTGAACTAATAGAGCCAATACAAAACCAATAACAAGAAGAAAGCAATATCCCCATATTCATTCAGCTTGCTTTTTAATATATGCA
>SCQV01000589.1 GCA_004299085.1 Chitinophagaceae bacterium
AAACCTGAAATTTACGCAGACATCATCGGCGCTGCACATTCTTCAGCCACTAAACCGGTATGGATGAAACATAATTGAAGTATTAGTTTGCTGATTAAGGAAAGATTTTAATGATCAATAGTCAATGTTCAATAATCAATAGTCAATCAATGTCGTTTAGTTAAGGACTTGTCGCCCTAAGCGTAGTCGAAGCTTGCCTGCCGGCAGGCAAGGGTGTTATCAACAGCGCCATGGTTCGACTTCGCTCACCATGACAATTTCGTTTTTTAATCTTAACTAAATGATATTGAATAGCCAATAGTCAATGATTAATAGTCAACAGTCCGGTGTCCAATAACCAATAATGATCAATCAATAACCTGATAACTCAATAATCAATGCCACATGCCACAAGAAACTAATAAACCTAAACGCAATTACTACATCGTATTTCTTATCCTGCTGACTTTCTTTGTCATTTCTTTCTTAACTAATATTATAGGGCCTTTAGTGCCGGATATTATTAAGGGATTTAAGCTGAATCTGGCATTGGTAGCTGTTTTGCCATTTGCATTCTTTATTGCTTATGGCGTCATGTCTATACCGGCAGGCATGCTCAATCAGAAGTATAAAGAGAAAAAAATTATGGTGGCGGCTTTTATAGTGGCTTTTATCGGCGCATTACTGCTGGCTTTGTTTCCCAACTATCTGACTGCTGTTGTGTCTCTTTTTCTGATAGGCTGCGGAATGGCCATGCTGCAAGTCGTGATTAATCCTTTGCTGCGTACTGCAGGTGGAGAAGAACAATATGCCTTCAATTCCGTATTGGCGCAACTGATCTTTGGTGCGGCTTCTTTTATCAGTCCGTTAGTATATTCTTATTTAGTGTTGAATCTTCAAAATAACGCATCCGCAAAAGATGCTGTTTTGCAGTTTTTTTCCAGCGTGGTGCCTGCTAATCTGCCCTGGATTTCATTGTATTGGGTTTTTGCAGTGGTATGCCTTATCATGGTTGTGGTTATTCTGATTTCACGGTTCCCGAAGGTAATTCTTACAAAGGATGAACAGGCCGGCGCTTTAAAGGTGCATATAGATTTATTAAAAAATCGTACTGTAATTCTTTTCTTTATAGGTATTTTTTGTTATGTTTCCACTGAACAGGGAGTTTCCAACTGGATATCCCAATTTTTATTTGAATATCATCACTATGATCCGCAAACGATGGGTGCTAAGGCAGTGGCTTATTTTTGGGGACTGATGACGGCGGGGGGTATTTTAGGACTGTTTCTTTTAAAAATGATGGATAGTAAAAAGGTATTGATTATGTTTACTATACCTGCCATGATTTGTCTTACACTGGGATTATTTGCTTCTGCAGATGTATCTTTCTGGGCGTTCTCGTTTGTGGGCTTTTTTGCATCAGTCATGTATCCGATTATTTTTTCTCTGGCATTAAATTCTGTGGGAGAACATCATGGATCATTCTCAGGCATTCTGCTGACGGGAGTCATTGGCGGCGCTATTGGGACGCTGATAGTTGGCTGGTTAGGCGACTATATTGGATTGAGGTACGGATTATTCTTTATTTATCTGACCATGGGATATATCCTGAGTGTCGGTTTCTGGGCGAAGCCACTCATTAGTAATAAGACGATCCATGACAATAGAAAGGAAGGATCATTAGCACAGTAGTAATTAAAGGTCAGCCACGAATGGACGAATAAATGGCGTTTGAAAATTATCTGAGGTTCCTGAAAACAGGTTGTGGCTAATTGTTAATTTTGCAAAGGATACATTAGAATATAAAAGAATAGTGTATTAAGAATCATTCGTGCATTCGTGGTTAAAGGTCAGCCACGAATGGACGAATAAATAGCTTTGAAAATTATCTCAGATTCCTGAAAACAGGTTGGGGCTAATTGTCAATTTTGCGAAGGATACATTAGAATATAAAAGAGTAGTGTATTAAAATCATTCGTGCATTCGTGGTTAAAGATCCACCACGAATGCACGAATAAATAGCCTTGAAAATTATCTGAGGTTTCTGAAAACAGGTTGGGACTGGTAGTCAATTTTGCGAAGGATACATTGGAATATAAAAGAGTAGTGTATTAAGAATCATTCTTGCATTCGTGGTTAAAAGATCAACCACGAATGCAAGAATATAAATTTATAAAAATGAATGTAATAGGTATAGATCTCGGTGGAACAAATATCCGGGGAGCTGTAGTTGATAATAGTGTATTAGCTGATGTTCAATCTGTTCGTGTTTCATCTTCGGGGACGGAAGATGAAGTTTTACAGGAACTATTTCATCTGGTGGACCAATTGGTAAATAATGATACAACGGCCATTGGCATCGGTGTTCCCAGTGTGGTGGATATTGAGAAAGGTATTGTGTATGATGTGCAAAATATCCCTTCCTGGAAAGAAGTTCACTTAAAAAAACACATAGAAGAAGAATATCACCTTCCTGTATTAATCAATAATGATGCGAATTGCTTCGCTCTGGGGGAAAAATATTTCGGACAGGGAAAGAATTATCATTCGTTTATCGGTCTGACTATTGGAACCGGCATAGGCGCCGGAATTATTGTGAATGATAAATTGTATGCGGGTGCTAACTGCGGCGCCGGTGAATTTGGGATGGTCAATTATTTAGATAAATATTTTGAGTATTATGCCAGTGGGCAATTTTTTAAAAATGTATATCAGGCAGATGGAGAGAAAGTATTTGAGCAAGCCGAAAAAGGAGGTAAGGCAGCCATAAAGATGTTTGAAGAATTTGGTACCCATTTAGGAAATGCGGTGAAGATGATTCTATATACGTATGATCCTGAAATAATTATTTTTGGAGGTTCTGTTAAGGATGCTTATTCTTTTTATAAAGATGCTATGTGGGAAGAAATAAAGGATTATGCGTATCCTAAATCTCTGGAAAAATTTCAGATTAAAATTTCTGATTTGAAGAATAGTGGTGTATTAGGCGCTGCTGCGCTTTGCTATAATGAAAAGCCCTCCGATTGATAACTATTGCTATATCAGATATTATGGGTCGGTCTTTCCCACTCCGAAAGGAGTCCTTTGAACTAAGACACTAAGCGTACAAGAGGCTTTGCTTTGTGGCCTTTGTGCCTGCCTGTCCGGTAGGCAGGGCTTTGTGGGATATATTTTAAGCGCCCATTTAACGTTGACATAACAACAGCGAAGAATTTTTTTAAACCAAATAGATAAACCACTTAAAATCCTGGATCATGAAAAATGTCTTTGTATTGTTAGCGATGGCAGCTTTGACCTTTTGCGGACTTCGTCCTGCAATTTGTCAACCAACCACTGCCGCCCCGAAGGATACGCTTCCTATTCGCGGGTTCTGCATTACGGCTCCCATGCACAGCGAAGTGGATTCCTTCGTCACCTTTATACATGATGCGCTCGTCCCACGTGAGGTCAACACTTTAATCCTGTTAGTAGATTACGATTACGAATATAAAAGCCATCCTGAATTAGCGGATAGCGGCGCCATGTCCGAAAGAGATGCAAAAAAGATAGTGAAGATTTGTAAAGAAAATGGAATTAAGGTTGTTCCTGAAATAGATTTATTAGGGCATCAATCGTGGGCAGGTACCTTAGGAAAGCTATTGGAAGTTTATCCGCAATTTGATGAAACGCCGTGGATAAAGATGCCGGAACATTATGTATGGCCCAATTCCGATAATTTATATTGTAAAAGTTATTGTCCGGAGGCGCCTGGGTTGCATAAAATCATTTTTGCTTTAATAGATGAATTATGCGATGTATTCGAAACAAATGCTTTTCACGCGGGTATGGATGAAGTGTTTTATATCGCTATGCCCAAAAACCCTTTGGATGGGGGGATGGATCCATCACGGGTATTTGCAGATGAGGTAAGACGTATTGACAATCACTTAGAATCAGAAGGCCGGCAGATGTGGATGTGGGGTGATCGGTTTTTAGATGGTAAAACTACGGGATTAGGGGAGTGGGAAGCCAGCATGAACAATACCTACCGCGCTGTTGATATGATTCCTAATGATATAGTTATTTGTGACTGGCACTATGAACATGCGGCGCAAACTCCTGTCTATTTTGCCATGAAAGGGTTCCATGTGGTTAGTTGCCCGTTCCGTAATCCTCAGTCAGGTGTTGAACAGGTGGAAGATATGTATAAATTCAGGCAGCGTTCCGATCCGGTGATGAAAGAACGTTATGATGGAATCATTCAAACCGTATGGTCTAAGTGTGGCCCGTTCCTGAAGCAATATTATGAAGGGCAAAAAACACTTCAATCGCCGGAGCAGAAATCCGTAGTCAATTGTTTTGATCAGGTTTTTTCCGCTATCAATAAAATTCAATAAAAATATCATGGCTAAACTAACCCTTGCAAAAACTGCATATTCCACCCACGCCGGCAGGAGGATTGCATCCATAGATGTATTTCGTGCGCTTACCATGTTCCTGATGGTATTTGTTAATGATTTATGGACCGGCAAGGATATTCCCCGATGGTTGGACCATGCTTCTGCCACGGCGGATGGGATGGGATTTGCAGACACCATCTTTCCTGCTTTTCTTTTTCTTGTCGGACTTTCACTTCCTTTTGCGTTTGAAAGCAGAATAAGCAAGGGGCAATCTAAACCGGTTATCTTTGGTCATATTTTATTGCGATCATTGGCTCTTATCGTGATGGGTTTCTTTCAAATGAATCTGGAGCGATACAGTGATCATGCTTTGTTGCCGGAATACTTATGGGAGATCCTGATTACGCTTGCTTTCTTTTTAATCTGGCTCGATTATCCTAAAGGAGAAGGCAAACGTAAACTAAAACTATGGTTACAGATTACCGGAGTAGCTGTTTTGATCTTAATGGCTGTTTTATACAAAGGAAACAATTTACAGGGAGAAACTGTGTGGATGAATCATTATTGGTGGGGGATATTAGGATTGATCGGATGGGCCTATCTCTCCTGTGGCATTTTGTTATTGGTCTTTGGTGAAAGACTGATTCCTTTAATTTGTTTTTTTGTATTTTTTGTATTCTTTAATGCAGCTATGAGGTCGGGCTGGCCCGGATTTATGGAGCCACTTCACCGTGGAATAGATATGTTTGGACTGGGAGATGCTTCCAATGCTTCCCTGACTATGTCCGGAGTGATTATCGCCATTATATATCGAAAGCTTAGGCAAAAACAAGCACAGTTAATGGTTTTATTGATAGCTATTGCCGGATTGTTTTTTGCTTTCGGATTTGGCACACGACCGTTGTGGGGAATTTCAAAGATACGTGCTACGCCTTCCTGGACAATGATTTGCAGCGCTATCAGCATTTTAGTATTTTGCCTGTTGATTATCTTCGTTGACAAAAAAGGAAAAGAATCCTGGTTTTCTGCCATTAAGCCTGCCGGAACCAGCACGCTTACCTGTTATTTACTTCCTTATTTCTATTATGCCATTTTTATTACACTTATTGGTATCAGGCTGCCAATGTTCGTCAGAACCGGAGAAATGGGGATTATTAAATCCTTAGCTTTCGCCTTATTGATTGTCTTGATAACCGGCTGGCTGGAGAAGAAAAAGCTAAGGTTAAAAATATAACTCTTCGGGATGTTAGCGAAGCGCATCCCGAAGTACAGATAAAATAAGATTTTTAATCTTACTAGAGCGCATCCCAAGGGTGGATAAAATAAGATTTCTAATCTTATTAGAGCGCATCCCGAAGTACAGATAAATAAGATTTTTAATCTTACTGGGGTGTATCCCGAAGTAAGTATGAATGAGATTTGTAATCACAGTTTACTTGTTAAGTAAGTTCTTCATCTTTACTTTTCGGAATATAGCCCGGCCACCTGAAGTAAAAATGAGTGAGATTGTAATTTTGTTACCTTTTTACCTTTGAAAAATGTCATTTACTGACAAGATATATAACCAGCAGGGAGTTTATTTTATTACCTGCACTGTTCATCAGTGGGTGGATGTCTTTACACGAAATGAATATAAAGATATCCTCATCGGCAGCCTTAAACATTGCCAGCGGGAGAAAGGGTTATGTATTTATGCCTGGGTCATTATGACCAACCACGTTCATTTAATCATCGGCACTACAAAGGAAAATTTAAGCGATATTATCAGGGATTTCAAAAAATATACTTCAAAGAAAATCTTTAATGCGATAGCCAATAATCCATCTGAAAGCCGGAAAAGATGGCTGTTGTGGTTACTCAGAAAGGACGATGACATTATCTTCTGGCAAGAAGGCTATCATGGAGAAGAAATAAACTCCAAAGCGTTTTATGACACCAAAGAACGTTATATCCATTTGAATCCTGTACGGGCAGGGATTGTAATGAGAGAAGAAGAATATATGTATAGCAGTTGTCCGGCACGTTATGGAGTGACTAAGGGGCTTCTGGAACTTTCGGACTTTTAATCTTATTTTTCAGGATTTCAAACCCCGTATTATCACTAGTTCGGGATGCGCTGCCCTGACATCCCGAACAGTTTTTTATTTTCGCAATAAAAGGCTAACATTGCAGTCAATTATTGCAATCGTTTCAGGCTTTGAGATCATCTGGATGCAAGAGCAATACAAAAAGAAGCGGATCGTTAACAGTAAGAAAAAAGCAAAAATTAAAAGGAGATTAATCATGGAAATAAAAAGAATAGGTTCACAACCATCGGGGAAAGGTCCGGATGACTGGTTTACAGGCGCTGTTCGTATGGATCCTTTGTTTCAGGCTTCAGCTCCGGCACGTGTAGGCGGTACCCTTGTTACTTTTGAACCGGGCGCCAGAACTGCCTGGCATACGCATCCACTCGGCCAGACACTGATTGTTACTTCCGGTTGCGGTTGGGTGCAGCGGGAGGGTGGTCATGTCGAAGAAATCCATCCGGGTGATGTAGTTTGGTTTCCGCCATACGAGAAGCATTGGCATGGTGCAACACCCACGGTGGCCATGACACATATTGCCATACAGGAAAAGCTTGATGAAAAAGCAGTAGAATGGATGGAAAAGGTAAGTGATGATCAATACCGCAAGTAATTCTGACATGCTATATAGTAAAAAATAGGGGGAATTAGAATTTAAAATTCTACATGTACCCTTAATGCAAAGATGTTGACGGGCCCTCTGTCTTTGTTATACGCAGGATTATTAACGAATTGATAGTCGCCTGTCAGGTATAAGGATTCCCATATTCTTGCTTCATAAAAAGCCTCTATAATGC
>SCQV01000590.1 GCA_004299085.1 Chitinophagaceae bacterium
CGGCATTGATTACAACCGGTTTTGAAATTAATTCTTTTTTTACTTTTTCTCCTTTACGGCTAAAATCCAAATTGTTAAATGCATGTTCAATATTAATAGGTCTCGGTTCCCCATCCAAATCCGGCCGCAGCCAGTCATACATCTTGAAGGTAAATATATAAGGCGTTGCGCTAATCTCCAGCACTAAATTTCCCTTACCGGCACTATGAATCGTGCTATTGGGAATCAGAAAAAAATCATGCTTCTTCGCCGGATGATACTGCACATAACGTGTAATTTCAACAGGAATGCTTTTCTGATTGCTCTGTTCCAACTCTTCCCGGAACTGTTGTGGATCAATATCTTCCTGGAATCCTAAATAAACGCCTGCATCCTTATCCGCATCCAAAATATAATAGGTTTCATCCTGGGTAAAATTTTCACCGAAGTTTTCTTTGATATACTTCTCTGACGGATGGCACTGAATGGACAGATTCCCGCCCTCCACAGTATCCAAAAAATCAAAACGAATAGGAAAGTCATCGCCAAATCTCGCTGCATTATTTTTACCTAAAATATTTTTATTAAATAAAAACATGATAAAATCAAAAGACACCTCCAGCAACAAGTCCTTGCTTTCAAATAATAAGCCGTTTTCCGGCGTGATCAATTCAAAAGCCCAGGCATAATTCACTTCTTCCCTGTTAATCCCAATAAGATTTTTCTTTATCCATTGCCCGCCCCAGGCGCCTGCTTCAAACCACGGTCTGACACGAAAGACATTTTCACTCATTGTCTGTAGAGCACATTCCAAATTCTTAAAAAACATCCAGGTAATATTATCAGGCCGCTGGCTGTCGGCAATAATCTCAATCTTATTCAGAATATTTTTTTTATGTTTATTTAACAACACCCAATCCACGAAATAAAATCGTTTATAGGCTTCATCATCGCTTTGTGATCGCGTATTGCCAAGGTTCGTAACGCTTCCTGCACGCATCCGGTATTGCAATTCATTTTTAGGCATGTCAAAATAAATGACCGGCGCTTTCCAAGAGGATAATGCAGCACCAGTCCCTAAAATAATATTAATATCACAGTCCGGATCCGGTAAACAATTGGAAATTTTTTCTTTGTTAAAAAAATCCTTCAACATTTTATCGCACTTTGTTCCCCAAACAGAATCTTTCGACCCAAGATAAGGCATTACCAACTTGTCTATTTCTTCCTGGTTCAAAAACCAATCTCTCGTATCCGCGATATTCACCTTTAACTTTTGAGGAAATATTTTTGCCAAATCTGATTTTAATTTATCCCAAAAAACACCTGCATAGCCATCCATTATAACCGTTTTTTGAGCTATAATAAATTCCACCAGGGAGTCTATCCCTTCGTATATCTTATTATCTCCCAATTGAAAAGCAGGATAGATGTCATATTTTTTGTTTCCTTCTGCATCTTTTTTTACAGGTAATAAATACTGATTCGTTTTCCTGTATGTGCTATTGTCCATATTTACTTTGTTGTTTTTAAAATCCTTTACAGCGCCAAGTATAGCAGCCTTATCTCCCAGGTTGGAAGTTATAACGTCCAAGAATAAACTATGATTTTTTAGCCGCTTTTTCATGTCATCAATAAAAAAGCAGGAAGCCATGCTAATGCCCCCGCCCATCACCAGGCAGTCTGCATCAAATTTAAACAGCCATGGCTCTAAAAATGCAGCCAGTTCGTTTCCAAAATCAGAAAATGTTTTAATGGCTACTGATTCTTTTCGCATCGCCCTGTCATAAATTGCCTTTACTCCATCCACCTTTTCTCCGGCATAAAACTCATATCTTTTCAATATCCCTCTTGAAGAAAAATAATCTTCAGCTTTCGTGCCTTTATACGGGATTTGGTATAAAGTACCTCCTTCCGGTATATTTTCTCCATGTTGTATAGGTTTATTATTTTCAAGAAATGCAGCTCCCAAACCGGTTCCTAAAGTGATAGCCACTACGTTTTGATATGCAGAAGCTGCGCCTTTCCAAGCTTCACCTAAAGCAAAACAAACTGCATCATTTCTAAAGCAAACCGGAAAATTTTCGGGTAATCCAAGCGCTGTCTTCAATGCATCTTTTATATTCATTCCGTATAAAGCATCGTACTTCTCCAATCCTTTCATCAGGGAAATCCCATTTACATAATCAAACGGTCCGGGCATAGCAATGCCGATGCCTTCCAGGTCAGCGATCTTACTATTTTTCAAAATACATTCTATGCTGTATATCCATTCCTCTAAAATATCTTCTCTGCGTGCAGAAGTGTGAAAAGTATGTTTATGATAACTTTCATCTGACATTTCACCGTCCGCTGCATTTACCAGTGCACCTGCAATATGCGTTCCGCCAATGTCCAGCCCTAAAAGATATTTCATGTATATATGTTTGAACATATCAAAAGTAGATAAACTTTTTGTAAATAATATATTTTATTATAAAAAATAATCAATGGCCTGCACTAAACGACAGTCAGCGCTTCCAGATCATTATTTTCATATTATCCGGTTGCTAATTCCTGATATCAATTGAATAAGTAAACTTATCTGCCCGGTAAAACCCGATATTATATTCAATAGGCCGGTCACCCGGATCGAATACGAAACGTTCTCTTACTAAAACCGGATCATTAGGTGCAATACCAAGTTTTTTGGACATAGCCCCTGCCAGTTGTGCCCGGATATGTTCATTGGAACGAACGACGACCACACTAAATTTTTCTTCCAGCAATTGATAAAGCGGCGTATTAAAATCTTCTTCTTCGCTCAAGCCGATACGGGGATGAAAACAACTTTCAAAATATACCACCGGCGATTTTTCCACCGCGCGTAAACGCTGAAGCTGCAGCACCTTTGTATTCTTTCTGATACGGAAAAAATGTGACAGCTTTTCATCCGCTTTGATCCAGCAGGTTTTTATCTCTGCATTTTCAAAGGGAATGCCTTTTTGCATCATTTCCATCGTAAAGCTGTGCCAACTATTGAGCTGCGTGGATAATCCGTGGGAAGTAACAAAAGTGCCGACCCCCTTTTTGCGGGTGATCAATCCCTCATGTTCAAGCCTGTTGGTAGCTTGCCGGATGGTATTGCGGGAAACGCCCAGACGATTAGCCAGTTCCACTTCTTTGGGCAAGGGAGCCCCTTTTGCATACTCTTTTAATTGTACCAGGTCGCGAAGCAATTG